>JAQBUJ010000264.1 GCA_027623845.1 Pseudomonadota bacterium | reverse complement strand
ACCGGCGCGACCCGGCTTGTCGATTGAGGAAAAATCGCCACCGGTGTGAGGCCGCGCCGTCTCGCTTATTCATTTTGCCGCTCCGTGGCCCCATGTTATGCCCTGAGCGACCTTGAAATTGCTGAAAATCCCGGTATTGCAATGAACAGCGCCCTGCCCGCTTCCGTCCCCGATACCCTCGCCCTGCTGAACGCCGGTGGCTATGTCGCCGACCAGTCCCTGGCGACCGCCTTGCATTTGGCGCTGGCCTTGAAGCGGCCCCTGTTTCTTGAAGGAGAGGCCGGGGTTGGCAAGACCGAGATCGCCAAGGTGCTATCCGAGACCCTGGGGCGCGAGCTGATCCGGCTGCAATGTTACGAGGGGTTGGATGTTTCCTCGGCGGTTTATGAGTGGAATTACCCGCGCCAGATGCTGGAAATTCGCCTCGCCGAAGCGGCTGGAGGCGCCGACCGATCGGCGCTGGCCACGGATTTGTTCTCTGACGCCTTTTTAATCGAACGCCCCTTGCTGCAGGCCCTGAAAGCCAATCCGGCCGGCGCGCCGGTGCTGCTGATCGATGAGCTTGATCGCACCGACGAGCCGTTCGAGGCCTATCTTCTGGAAGTGCTGTCCGACTATCAGGTGACGATCCCGGAAATTGGCACGATCAAGGCGGAAACCCCGCCCATTGTGATCATCACGTCAAACCGGACGCGCGAAATCCATGACGCTTTGAAGCGCCGCTGTTTCTATTATTGGGTCGACTATCCCAGCGCCGAGCGAGAGATGGAGATCTTGCGTATCAAGGCCCCCAGCGCCCCGGAAACCCTCAGCCGGCAGGTCGTCGGCTTTGTTCAAAAGCTTCGAGAGATGGATCTGTTCAAGCAACCCGGCGTCGCCGAGACCATCGACTGGGTTCACGCCCTGGTGCAACTTGACCACCTGGCTCTGGACCCCGCAGCGGTCGAGAACACCCTGGGCGTGCTGCTGAAATACCAGGACGATATCGCCAAGATCCAGGGCAGCGAGGCCAACAGACTGTTGACCGAGGTGCGAACCGAGCTGTCGATGAACGCCGAGGGCTGAGGTCGCCGGGAAGAATCGCTGGGATGGGCCTGGGTAAGGCCTGGGAAGGGTCCGCCGGATGAACGAGCTTTCGCCACAGCGCTTGCAAGACGGTGACGGCGGGCGGTTGGTCGACAATATCCTGTTTTTTGCCCGGGTGCTGCGCGCCGCCGGCCTGCCGGTTGGGCCGGGCAAGGTGATCGACGCCATCCACGCGGTCGAGACCGTCGGCATTACCGATCGTGAGGTGTTTTACTGGGCCCTGCACGCGGTGTTGGTCAATCGCCGCGACCAACGGGAGATCTTCGACCAGGCGTTCCATATCTTCTGGCGCAACCCGCGACTGCTGGAACGCATGATGCAGATGGTCTTGCCGAGCTTTCGCACTGGCGAGGTTGGGGAGTCGGAAAATCAGATCAACCGGCGGGTCGCCGACGCCCTCACCCAGCGCGATGGCGACAAGGATGATCCGGACGAGGCGGCTGACGAAGAGGAATTGCAATTCGACGCCGCGATGACCTATTCCGGCGCCGAGGTTCTGCGCGGCATGGATTTCGAGAAGATGAGCGCCGAGGAGATCAGTCAGGCGCATTCGGTGATCGCGCGCCTGCGCCTGCCGGTGATGGATCTGCCGACCCGCCGCTTCACGCCAAGCCCCCGAGGGCCGCGCATGGACCTCAGAGCAAGCCTGCGCGCCTCGTTACGCGGTGGCGGCGATACCATCCCGATACGGCTGAAGCAGCCCCGTCGCCGTCCACCGCCGTTGGTGACGCTTTGCGACATTTCCGGCTCGATGAGCCGATACTCCCGGATGCTGCTGCATTTCATGCACACGTTGAGCAACGACCGTTCGCGGGTGCACACGTTTTTGTTCGGCACCAGACTGACCAACGTCACCCGCTATCTGAAGCACCGGGATGTCGACGAGGCTTTGGACAACGCCAGCGCCGCCGTCGAGGATTGGTCCGGCGGAACCAGGATCGGCCAATGCCTGCACGCCTTCAACCGCGACTGGTCGCGCCGGGTGCTGGGCCAGGGAGCGGTGGTTTTGCTGATCTCGGACGGCTTGGACCGCGACGCCGGCGAAGGCCTTGGCGAGGAGATGCGACGGCTGCATGGGTCCTGTCGGCGGTTGATTTGGCTCAATCCGCTGTTGCGCTTCGAGGGTTTCGCTCCCAAATCATTGGGAGTTCGCGCTATCCTGCCGCATGTTGATGAGTTCCGGTCGGTTCATTCCCTCAACAGCCTGCAGGAACTGGCTGATGCCCTGGGGCCAAGCGGTAGCGCCGATGCGACCATGATGGCCGGCTGGAAAGCCAAATTGCAGGCCGTTGAGGCGGCGGAAATCGATCTAGAGCCGAATCAATGAATGTCGAGCCACAAGGTGGCTCGGCGTGATTTGTGAATTCGCCTCTAAATTAATATGATAGAGGGCGATTCACGATTGATTCTTCATCGCTGCGCGATTCCAACTAAACCGATCGCGCTCTAGAAGTTTGATCATAGGAGAACCGTAATGACCGAGACATTCGATGCCCTGGCCCGAGACGATGTCTTGCGCACGCTGGCCACATGGCGCGACGAGGGCCGAAAGGCGGCGATCGCCACGGTCGTCAGCACCTGGGGCAGCTCGCCGCGTCCGGTCGGCAGCCAACTTGGCATCGATGGCGACGGCAATCTCGTCGGCTCGGTTTCCGGCGGCTGTATCGAAGGCGCGGTGGCCAAGGAGGCATTGGAAGCAATGCAGGACGGTGAGCCGAGACTGCTTGAATTTGGTGTCTCCAACGAGCAAGCCTGGGAGGTTGGCTTGGCCTGTGGTGGCACGGTCCGGGTCTTTGTCGAGCGGCTGGAAGGATAGACCATCATGCGTGCGAGCACCCTGGACGCCATCCTCGTCGCCCGCGAGGCCAAGACCGCGCTTGCCGTGGTCACCCGGATCTCCGACGGCGCGCAATGCACTTTTGACGGAGCAAGCGCCGATGGTCCGCTATCGCTGTCCTCGGCCCAGATTGAGGAAGTCAGCGACCGCATGCGCAATGATCGCAGCGGCACCTTCGATGATGGCGCCTTATTCGCCCATATTTATAACCCGCCCCTGCGCTTGATCATCGTCGGCGCCGTGCATATCGCCCAAGCCCTGGCGCCGATGGCGGCGATCACCGGTTTCGACGTCACCGTGGTCGACCCGCGCGGCACCTTCGCCACTGAGGAACGCTTTCCCGGCATCACCTTGAACGATGATTGGCCGGATGAGGCGTTGGAGGCCTTGGCCCCGGATGGCCGCACCGCCATTGTCACCTTGACCCATGACCCGAAACTCGATGATCCGGCGCTTCAGGTCGCCCTTAGAAGCCCGGCGTTCTATATCGCTTCCTTGGGCGGGAAACGCACCCATTCAGGCCGACTTGAGCGTCTGCGGGAGGCCGGGTTCGATGCCGCCGCTCTGGCGCGGATCAACGGCCCGGCGGGCTTGCGGATCGGCGCCGTCTCACCGGCTGAGATCGCGGTGTCCATTCTGGCTGAGTTAACCGCGATACGTCATGGTCAAAGCGCCGTGCGGGCGGCGGCCTAGGACGATGAAATTCGGTGAATTTCCACTGAACAAGGTCGAAGGCGCGATCCTGGCGCATAGCCACCGGCTGCCGGAGCGGGCGCTGAAGAAGGGCCGGCGTCTGTCGGCCGAGGATGTGGCGTTGCTACGGTCCGCCGGGTACCAGCGGTTGGTCTGCGCCCGGATCGAGGACGGCGATATTCTCGAAGACGATGCGGCGGATCAGCTTGCGACGGCGGTCTGCGGCGCCAATCTCTCCAAGGCCGCCGCCTTCACCGGTCGCTGCAACCTGTTTGCCGAGACCGACGGATTGGTGATCTACGATCCGCAGCGCCTGAACGGCTTCAATCTGGTGGATGAATCGATCACTCTGGGCGTGGTGCCGCCCCATCAGATGGTCGCCAAGGGGCAGATGGTCGCGACCCTGAAGATCATCCCCTTTGCCCTGCCGCGAACCATGGTGGCCATCGCCCAATCGATCGCCAGAAAATCCGAGCGTCTGATCCAGGTGGCACCGTTTCATCCCTTGAAGACCGGCTTGGTGCAATCCCGGCTTTCCGGCACCAAGGAATCGGTACTCGACTCGACCCGTGAGGTAACCGAAGCGCGGTTGCGGACCATGGGCTGCGATCTGGCGATTGAAAGCCGTTGCACCCATGATGAAACCGCAATGGCCGAGGCGATCGCTGACATGCTGAAGCAGAAGGTCGATCTGTTGTTGATATCCGGCGCCTCGGCGGTCGTCGATCGCCGCGACGTGGTGCCGGCGTCGATCGAACAGGCCGGCGGCGCCATCCAGCATTTTGGCATGCCGGTGGATCCGGGCAATCTGATGCTGATGGCGCGGATTGGCGAGACGCCGATTATCGGCATGCCTGGTTGCGCCCGATCGCCGAAATTGAACGGGTTTGATTGGGTGCTGCAGCGGATCGTCGCCAAGGTTCCGGCGGAACCCGGCGATATCATGCGCATGGGGGTTGGCGGATTGCTGAAGGATGTGGCGACACGCCCGCTGCCACGGGCCAAGGCGCGCCGCGGTCATGTCGAGGAAGACGCGCCGGCCCCGGCGACCGACCTCACGCAAGAGCCACGGATCGCCGCCCTGGTGCTCGCCGCCGGCCAGTCCCGACGCATGGGACGAAACAACAAATTGCTGGCCGAGATAGACGGCGTCGCCATGGTCCGGCGCACCGCTGAGAATGTCCTGGCCTCAAAGGCCGGCCCGGTGATCGCGGTGACCGGACATCAACGCGCCGAAACCGAGGCGGTTCTCGCCGGTCTCGATCTTACCTTCGCCCATAACACCGACTTCGCCGACGGTCTGAGCACTTCGATGAAGGCCGGCCTGGCTTCATTGGACAGCGGCGTGGATGGCATGCTGGTCTGTCTCGGAGACATGCCAAGGGTCTCACCGCAGACCATCAATAAACTGATCGCCGCCTTTGATCCGCTGGAAGGCCGTGCGATCTGCGTGCCGACATGGCACGGCAAGCGCGGCAACCCGGTGCTCTGGGGACGACGGTTCTTTGAAGAAATGACGGATGTCTCCGGCGATGTCGGGGCCCGCCACCTGATCGGCAAACACGCTGATTTGCTGGTCGAGGTGGAAATGAATGACGACGGTGTGATGATCGACGTTGACCCCCCCGACGCGCTGGCTGAAATCAACGCGGCTCTGACCAGCAAGAGGCCGATGTAGTGTTGGATGCGTTGTATCAGCAAGAGATTATCGAGTTGTCGCGCAAGTCACGCGCCCGAGGACGGCTCGATGCGCCCGACGCCAGCGCCCGGGTCGACAACCCACTTTGCGGTGACCGGGTGACCATCGATCTTGCGCTGGATAAGGGGCGGATTACCGCCATTGGCCACCG
>JAQBUJ010000263.1 GCA_027623845.1 Pseudomonadota bacterium | reverse complement strand
ACAAGGCCAACAATCACCTGCTCGGAGAGCGCCGCCAGCGAATTTCCACCAACTACGCGACACCACCGTCGCTGACGGTAAACATCGATATCCTTATGGCCTCGCCTTTCAAGTCCCTGGAGGTAACTATGTTGGAGTCGCTGCGCGATGTGATCCGTTCCCGAACACTCGCCGACGAAGCGACGACGATCACCCGTCTTGGCGCGGCGACGGGGCTTGGCGCGAGCCAACGCACCGGGATATCCGATCATGCGGCCAGTCTGGTCCGTTTCGTTCGTGGGGCCGCACAGCCCGGCTTGATGGAGTCATTCCTGGCGGAATACGGCCTTTCCACCAAGGAAGGCGTGGCGCTCATGTGTTTGGCGGAAGCGCTTTTGCGGGTTCCCGACGCCGGCACCATCGATGATCTGATCCAAGATAAAATCGTGCCAAATGACTGGGGTGCCCATGTCGGTGATTCAGGCTCGCTCATGGTCAACGCATCGACCTGGGCCCTGATGCTGACGGGAAGAGTGCTGGAGGACGAGGTCGAAAGCGGTGTGGTCGGCACATTACACGGCATGGTCAGGCGCTTGGGCGAGCCGGTAATCCGCCTCGCCGTTGGTCGCGCGATGCGCGAGATGGGAACGCAGTTCGTGCTTGGCCGTGATATTCGCGAAGCGATCGGTCGGGGTCATGGCATGGCGGCCAAAGGTTACGCCTATTCCTACGACATGCTGGGCGAGGCGGCTCGAACCGACGCGGATGCAATGCGCTATCACGGTGCCTACGCTCAAGCGATCGCGGTGCTGTCGGAGCGGCGGCATACCGGCGAATTGCATGCGGCGTCCGGCATCTCGGTCAAACTTTCGGCGCTGCATCCGCGTTATGAATATGGCCAGAGAGAGCATACCATCCCGACTTTGGTTGGCCGCGTCCGTCAGCTCGCCGTGATGGCAAAGAATGCCGGGATCGGCTTCAATGTCGACGCGGAGGAAGCGGACCGCCTAGAATTGTCCCTCGACGTGGTTGAGGCCGTACTAAATGATCCGGCGTTGGCCGGCTGGGATGGCTTCGGGGTGGTCGTGCAAGCCTACGGTCCGCGCGCCATGCCGGTGATCGAGTGGCTCTACGCCTTTGCCGAACAGCTCGATCGCCGCATCATGGTCCGATTGGTCAAGGGCGCTTATTGGGATACCGAGATCAAGCGGGGGCAAACACTGGGCCTCGACGGGTTCCCGGTGTTTACCCGCAAGGCTCATACCGACATCAGTTATCTCGCCTGCGCCCGCATGCTTCTCGACAGGCGAGACCGGATCTATCCACAATTCGCCACCCATAACGCGCATACGGCCGCCGCGGTTCTGAAACTGGCCGGCGGCGACCATGGCGGTTTCGAATTTCAGCGGCTGCACGGTATGGGCGAGGCGCTGCACGAGGCGCTTCGCCAAGAGACCGGCATCCGATGCCGCATCTACGCGCCGGTGGGCGCTCATCGCGATCTACTCGCTTATCTGGTCCGCCGGCTGCTCGAAAACGGCGCGAACTCCTCATTCGTCCATCAAATCATTGATGAGCGCGTTTCGCCGGAGACAATCGCCCAAGATCCACATGATCTGGCCGGAGACTTGCCTGTCGAGAATTCCCGGATCGCCCGTCCGTCGGCGATTTACGGTCCTGGCCGGCGCAATGCTCGGGGGTGGGATCTGACGGATCCGTTGGGTTTGGCGAAAATTGATGCGGCGCGCGCGCGTTTCGCTCGGCCCTATCAATGGAAGGCTGGGGCCGGATCTGGCACGCCACGTCCGATCGTCAATCCGGCTGATCTGAGCGACACCGTCGGCCAGGTCTTCGACGCGGCGCCCAACGAGATCAATGAGGCACTTGATTTGGCGTTTGGGGCGGCGTCGGGTTGGGCGGCGATGCCGGTCGCCGAGCGTGCCGAGATTCTTTACCGGATCGCCGATCTCTATGAATTTCACGCGGCTGAGTTTTTCGCTCTGGCTACGCGGGAAGCTGGTAAGACCTTGGCCGACGGGATTGCGGAAGTTCGAGAGGCCGTTGATTTCCTCCGATACTATGCCGCCGAGGCGGAAGCCGCCGAACGCGAGAGCGGCGCGCGAGGGGTGATCGTCTGCATATCTCCATGGAACTTCCCGCTCGCCATCTTCACTGGCCAGATTGCCGCAGCGCTGGCGACAGGCAATGCGGTGATCGCCAAGCCGGCCGAGCAAACGCCGCTTATCGCCGCCCGTGCGGTGGCATTGATGCACGAGGCCGGCATCCCTGGCGGCGTTTTGCATCTCTTGCCTGGCGACGGGCCAAGCGTTGGTGGGCCGTTGACCGCCGACCCCAGGATCGGCGGCGTCTGTTTTACGGGATCAACGGAGGTCGCGAAACGGATTGACTGGCAGCTCGCCGAAACCGCGCCCGGCGCCATGTTGATCGCTGAAACCGGCGGTCTCAACGCGATGATCGTAGATAGCACGGCCCTACCGGAACAGGCGGTGCGCGATATCCTTGCCAGTACTTTCCAAAGCGCCGGTCAGCGTTGTTCGTCACTTCGAGTGCTTTATCTGCAGCGCGACGTGGAGGAACGGGTGCTGGAGATGCTGTTCGGGGCAATGGATCTACTCGCGATTGGCGATCCCTGGGATCTGGCGACCGACATCGGTCCGGTCATCGATACTGAGGCACATGGTTCGATCGAGACTTACTGCGGCGAAATGGAGCGCGCGGGTCGGTTGCTAAAGCGTTTGCCCGCGCCCTCGGACGGTTTGTTTTGCGCACCGACGGTCGTGAGAGTCTCGGGAATAGATGAAATCGAACGTGAAGTTTTCGGTCCGGTCTTGCATGTCGCGCGGTTCGACGCGGAGAAGATCGGCGATGTGGTCGGCTCGGTGAATGCAAAAGGCTATGGCCTGACCTTCGGTATCCATACCCGGATCGATCGGCGCGTACAGGACGTGGTCGATACCGCCAAGGTCGGTAACCTTTATGTCAATCGTAACCAGATCGGGGCGATCGTCGGCTCGCAACCCTTTGGCGGCGAGGGACTCTCCGGAACCGGACCGAAAGCTGGTGGACCGCACTATCTCGGGCGATTCCGTCGGGGCTCAGCCGGGCTTTCATCCAAACTCGGCCCTCTCGACATCGGCGCTGAGCGGGCCGCAGCCGCGATCTTCGAGCTTAAGGACACGGCGGAGTGGGCCGTCAGGAAGGACCGGGTCTCGACGCTTCGAGATGCCTTGCGTGGCCGGGCGGGACCTGCGATGAGCGCCGCGGCCGCCTTAGACATCGGACCGGTGGACTTGCCAGGGCCAACCGGCGAGTCCAATCGATTGTCACTCAATCCGAAAGGGACCGTGCTTTGCCTTGGTCCGGATGCGGAAGCGGCGCTAGACCAAGCGGTGCAGGCGCTCCGTTGCGGGAACCGGGTTCTGGCGATTGCCCCCGGCGCTTCGGAAATGCTCTCGGTATTGCTCAGTGCGGACTTGCCGATCGCGGCGCTCGATGGTCGGCTGGATCCGGAAGTCATCACCGCTCTGGACTTGGACGCGCTCGCCTATGTCGGCGGCGATCCAGCCGTTCGCCGGGCGCTGTCGCGTCGGGACGGGCCGATCGTTCCCTTGATCGACGAACGGATCGCGCCGCAAGCCTATGCCAACGAACGGGCGATTTGTATCGACACGACGGCTGCTGGCGGCAACACGACCCTGCTTGCCCTAGCGCATTAGGGAAAGCGGAGACATGGACAATATGCGAAAGTCGGTTGTCCTCCACTGTCATGTGTGGACGGCTCCGTTTGACCCAGCGCTCGCACACCCCGTCGTCGGACAGACCGTAAATGTGCTTCAGAAAAAACAGCCCGACCATGAAGCGGGTCGGTAGCGCCGGCCGGCCAACCTCGGAAGACAGGTCGGCCAGTTCGGTGTCGATCCATTCCCAGTCGATCTCGCTGGCCAGCCGCACCAGCTCGTGGCGCATGTTGATGATCTGATCGAGCCGCGAGCGAAACAGGTCGTCCGAGCCGTCGCTCTGTCCCTTCGATGGCCGCATCGCCGTCTCCCTTCCGCTAGGAGAAGGGAATCACGAAGGACGAGAAAACGGAATCCAAAATCGCAAGGTTTTGAAACTAAAATCCCGAAATCATGCAATATCGAATACTGCATCAAAGCGGATAACGAAAACACGTCAATGCATTACGCGTTGTTCACGGGGAACTCAGCCTCATTGATCACCAAGGCTCGATCCTTTACTTCGTAGCCAAGCGGTACAGCGCCGCCCATCCACATCCCCTTCTTCTTGGGGGCCGAGATCTTGTCGCTCATGCCACAACAAGGCTTCTGCCATAAATGTTGAAAATCAAGGACCAGGAGTTTGGTGATCATGGGGTCGTTGGAATTAGTTGAAGCGTCGACTTGCCCCGTCAAATCCATCGCGGTTCACGTCAGGGAGTGCGTCAAAACATGAAAGTCACGGTATATGGCGCGGGCGCGATAGGCGGGCATCTGGGCGCGATGATGAGCCGGAAGGGCCATGATGTCAGCCTCGTCGCCCGCGGCGCTCATCTGGAAGCGATGCGCGTGAACGGTCTCAGGCTCATCACGCGGGACGAGGAATTCGTTACCCATCCCCGCGTGACAGGCGACCCGTCCGCCCTGGGACCTCAGGATTGCGTGGTTATGACGTTGAAATCCTATCAGGCGCCGGGTGTCGTGGATGCGATGCAGCCGTTGCTCGGCCCGGATACAACGGTGGCGACCGCGATGAACGGCATTCCCTGGTGGTATTTCTACAAGCTGCCGGGCAAGTGGGAGAACCATCGGGTTAGATCGGTGGACCCGGACGACAGGCAGTGGAACCGGATTGGGCCGGAGCGCGCCATTGGTTGCCTGACCTATGTCGCCAGCGAAGTGATTGAACCGGGCGTGGTGAAATCCACCGGCACCGGTTCCAAATATCAGATCGGCGAACCGGACGGTTCTGAATCCGAACGCTGCAAACGCTTCCAGGCGGCGGTCGAAGCATCGGGCATCATCTGCGAAATCAGACCGGATATACGCAAGGACATCTGGGTCAAGCTCATGGGAAACGTGGCGTATAATCCGACCAGCGCCCTGACCCTTGCCCATACCGGGGCCATGACGGACGACCCACGGATGGAGGCGCTGCTACGCCGGTTGATGACCGAGGTTATCTCGATCGGCGCGGCGCTAGGCGCCGACCCGGGAGACAAGATCGACGCGCGGATAAGTGGGACGCGCGAGCGCGCGGCCTTCCATAAGACCTCGATGTTGCAGGATCTGGAGCGCGGTCGACCTATGGAAATAGTGCCCATTGTCGGCGCCGCGGCGGAACTGGCGCGACTGGCTGGGATCAATACGCCAACCATCGACACGGTGCTCGCCTTGGTTCAACTGCGCGCCAGTATGACGGGACAACTACCCGGCGCGGCGCAGGATGTCGGTGCATAACGGCCAAGGCGGC
>JAQBUJ010000262.1 GCA_027623845.1 Pseudomonadota bacterium | reverse complement strand
AGGAATCCTCGATCACCTGCAGGCCGTGACGGTCGGCGATGTCCTGGATTGCGTGCATATCGCTGATCCGGCCGGTCCAATGCACCGGCATGATCGCCTTGGTGCGCGGTGTGATCTTCTTTTCGATCTCCTCGGGGTCGATATTCTGGTCGGCACGAACGTCGGCATAGACCGGCGTGCCGCCGATATGGGCAATCGAGCCGCTTGAAGCAACGAAGGAGATTGGTGAGGTGATGACCTCGTCACCCTTGGTGATCCCCATGGTCATCAAGCCCATCATCAGGGCGTCGGTGCCCGAATTGAGACCGATGCAATGCTTGGCCCCGGTATAGGCGGCGACCTTTTCCTCGAAGACGGTGAGTTCCGGCGTCAGGACGAAATGCCCGGATTCCAGGACCCGCTCGACACAGGCAAGCAACTCTTCGCGCTCCTCGTGATAGCGCTGTTGCAGATCAATGATTGAAATCTTGAAATCGGCCACGATCAGCCTCCTTGATAGAATGCGCGAACCGTATCGATCACATAATCCTGCTCGGCGCGGGACAGATGTTGGTCGACCGGAAAGCTGATGCAGTCGCGGGAATGTCGGTCGGTGACCGGAAAGTCACCCGCCTTGTAGCCGAATGACGCCAGCGCGTCTTGCTGGTAGAGCGGAATCGGATAGTGGATTTTGGCCTCGATCCCCCGCTCCAGACAATGTTCCAGCAATCCGTCGCGATTTTCGGCGAACACCATATAGAGCAGGTAGACATGCTTGGTCTCGGCCTGGCGTTGCGGAATGCGGACCCCGGGAATGCCGGCGAGGCCCTGATCGTAATAGGCGGCGGCCTCAGCTCGTCCGGTTACGATGTCGCCGACCTGACGGACGATCCATTTGCCAACCACCGCCTGGACCGAATCCAGGCGCGAATTATAGCCGAAAATCTCCATCTCATCACGGTTGCGCAGCCCATGATTGCGTAGCAGGCGGACTTTCCGGTTCATCTCGTCGTCATTGGTCACCACCACGCCGGCATCACCCCAAACATTGATGATCTTTAGCGGGTGCATCGAGAACGCCGTGGCGACGCCCCATCCGCCGACCTGGGTGCCGCCGCGCTCGCCCAGCAAGCTCTGGCAGCCATCCTCAACCACCGGCAGGCCATGGCGCGCGGCGATCTCCATGATTCGGGGCATGTCGGCGACATCGCCAGTCAAATGGATCGGCATCAATGCCTTGGTGCGCGGGGTGATCGCCGCTTCGAGTTGTTCGACATCCATGCAGAAATTGTCATCGCAATCGACGAACCGGGGCGTTGCTCCAACCTCGACGATGGCGCCCACCGAGGCATAAAAGGTATTGGCTGCGGTTAGCACCTCGTCGCCAGGGCCAAGGCCGAGCGCCTTCAAGGGGATCTTCAGGGCGTCGGTTCCCGAGCCCACGCCAATCGCATGCTTGGCGCCGACCGCCGCCGCGAACATTGTCTCGAACTCGCCGACCGGTTTGCCGAGAGTAAAGTCGCCACTGCGCACCAATTCGCGCAATTCTTCGAAAATCGCGTCCGGCTCGGCGAATTGCTGGCCAAGCGGCGAGAAGCGGACATGAGAGACTGCGCCGTTATTGGCGGGGTTGCGGTCAGCCATTATCGTGACACCCTGAAAAGCGAACTGTTTTCGTGAACCGGCGCCAGTATATAAAGCGAACCGGCGGGAGCAGCCAGCACCCAATGCGGCGGATCTTCTCCTCCGGCGTCACTCCGTGGCGTGAGCGAAGCCGACGTTGAGGCGCTGATCGCGCTGCATCGCGACCTGATGACGCTGATTTTACACCAACCACTCGACGATCTGCGCGATGGGGTGCCAGCGTCGAGCCGGGTCGTCGTGGCGAGACTAACCAGGGGTGAGCGCGCGCGGCTACCCTGGCCGCCCAGGTCAGCGCGATGGACCGGGTGCTGTCGATTTCCAATATTACGGCGCATCTGGCCGGCGCCCTCGGCCGACCCGTCGAGATGATCTATCCGAGCGAGATCGCCCTGCTCTGGTATTGGTTCCACGATCGCGCCGACAGTCCCTGGTACCCGTCGATGACGATCCATCGTCCGCCGCCCGGCGGCAGCCGCGCGGATTATTTGCACGAGAAAACAACCCCCGATGCAGCGCCAAGGTGATGAGGACGCAGAACAAACCGGCCAAAACCACATCGCTCAGAAAATGGGCCCCGACCGCCATCCGGTAATAGCCGGTGACAGCCGTCAGGAGGAGCGACAACAGGACCGCCACGCGCCGCTTGGTCCCGCTCAGCAACAAGGCGAAGGTCAAGGTCGCGGCGACGAAGGCGACATCTCCTGAAACGAAGGAACAATTGCTGGCGCATTGATCCGCCGGCGCGAAGGCGGTGCTGAACAGTTTGTCACCGCCGAGTTCCATGATGTGCTTGGGGCGCGCCCGGCCGATGAAGGTCTTTAGTAGTCCGTTGACCAACAGACCCGGCCCAATCGCATAGCTTAGCACCACGAAGGCGATCGCCCGAGGCGACCAGCCCAATATCCGACCGCCCGAGGCCAGGCTGACACAGGCCAGAGCCAGCATCAGGATCACCAGGTCCTTGAGATAGGGTCTGATCCACTCATCGACGAACCGGTGGACCACGCCGTCACGCAACAGGAAACCATTGCCGCCGGTGTAAAAATACGCCGCCGCCGCCTGATCCGCCTCCGGAAAGACGACAAAAAAGGCCGATATAACCAGTGTGGCGGCCCCGACGACCAGCACTGCCGGCCGACCAAACAAGATCGGGGATGCGGTCGGGGATACGGGGCGCGGCGCGGCATTAGGGTGAGGCATGGCCATCCAAAGTAAACAGATGCAGCACCCGCTCCCGTCCGGCGCCGGTCTTCACTCGCACCGGCTCAAGCGGGACGGATGTGTTGAACTGGGTCAGGATCGGCTGTGGATCGTTCCATTTCGCCACCAATAAAACCTGGTCTCCCGTCGCTGGAATATATCGCGCCGTCAACTCGTAATGGTGGTCGGGATGGCCGTCATAGTCCCACATCACCGGTCGCCACGGCGTGTCCCGCAACTGGTACAGCAGCGAGGCCATGACCTTGCGGTCATCGGTCAACAGGATCCGCCCGGGATGGCGCTCCAGGGCCTGGACGATTTTCTCGGCGGTCTTGGGCCAGCCCCGCATATTACGCAGCGGGTCGCTCTTTATCGGTGGCTCGATACCCGGCAGATCGAGGAAGAAAACCGCCAAGACCACAGCGGCGAACCCATGCAGCGCTACTGATAGCTTGGCCACCCAGAGCCGGGCCGCCGCAACCGCCCAGCCGGCGATCAGCACGGTTGCCGAGATATAGGCGGTGGCCGCCCAATTGGCATTGGCCCGAGAGAGGAACGCCTGCACGGTCACGATCGCCAGAATCGGCAGGCAAAAGCAAAGCAGCCAGCCTTCGCGCCGATCGACCCGGCCGCGACATAATTGAACCGTGCGCCATACCAGGGCGGCGAATAGCAGCGGACCGAATACACCGGCCTGCTCGCCCAGAAAGTCCAGCACCTCGCCGGGATGAAACAACGAACCACCTAAATTGGCGTTCTGTCCGACATGGGCGACGGTGACCCAGCCATTGGCGATGTTCCAGGCGATATTCGGCATCACGATCAGACCCGCCGGCAGGGTGACGGCGAACAGGTAAGGGCTGATCAGGAACCACCGGTGCTCACGGTAAAGCCCGCAGGAAAGGATCGCGCCAATGATAAAATACGCCATGGCGTATTTGCTGAGCAGGCCGAGGCCAATGGCGATTCCCAGAACCAAGCACCAACCGGGCGACCGGCTGTCCAGCACGCGAAGCAGGGCGTACAGCGCCGCAGCCCAAAAGAACAACAGCGGCACATCGGTCGAAATCACCGCGCTGGAAAACGAAACCGCCGGCAAGGTCAGGAACAGTAGCCCGGCCCAGAACCCGGTCCGGCTATCGAAAAGCCGCCCGGCGATGAGCGCGCAGAACAAGCTGGTTCCGGCATGCAACAGAGGCGAGCCAGCCCGGGCGCACCATTCGGCGTCGCCGCAGACTGCCGTCGTCGCGCCAATCAACCAGGCGATCATCGGCGGCTTGGTGTAATAGCCCCAGTCGAGATCCTGGCTCCAGGACCAGTATTGCGCCTCGTCCCCATGGAAGCCGATATTCGACACCATCAGCACCCCGATGCGAACCAGGGTCACCGCCGCGACGATTACCACCAGAAACCGCAGCCCTGTGGTCCCGCCGGGGCCGGTGGCTTCCTCTGTTACTGACATGCGCGACAAGCCCGGTTCAATTGGTCTCTCCCTGATTTTCGCTCACTGCCGCCTCAACCGCTTTGATGATGGTTGGCCAATACTCCTCGCCATTGCCCATGGCGATGGCTTTCTCCAGCATCCGACCGGCAAGCTCGGCGCCCGGCACTTCGACCCCACCATCGCCAGCCAGCAGTAGCGCATAGGAAAGATCCTTCAGCGCATAACGGGCCGGGAACTGTTTCAGCGGGAAAGTCCCCGGAACCATGGCTTTGACTCCGTGATTCATCCCAACGAACGAGCCGCCGGAGCTTTTGTTAATAATTTCCAGCAGATGCCCGCCATCCATACCCGCCTGGCGCCCTATGGTAAGCGCCTCGGCCAGCGCGACGCCATTTTGAAACACCACCATATTGTTGAGGATTTTGGCGATCTGCCCGCAACCAACCGGGCCGCAATGGGTCACGTCGGGTCCCATGCACAACAGAACATCGCGGAACCGCTCCAGCACCGCCGCATCGCCGCCGACCATGATCGAAAGGTTGCCGTCAATCGCCGCCTGCTGGGTGCGGGCGACCGGCGCATCGATGAAGCGCGTCCCCTTGGCCTCGAACCGCGCGGCGATCTCACGGGTCAGTTTGACCGGCGTCGTCGACATGTCGATCACCGTCCAACCGTCTCTCGAAACACCGAGCAAGGAAGAATCGCAAACCGCCTCGACTTCCGGGCCGCCGGGCAGCGACAGAATCACCACGTCCGCCCTTCTGGCCAGATCCTCGACGCTTTGCGCGCGGGTGACGCCATGCTCGGCCAGTCGGTCCAGCGGCTCCGGCGAGAGGTCGAAGGCGATCACCGGATTGTCGCCGCGCTGGGCGATGTTGCGGCACATATGTTCGCCCATCGCACCGGTGCCGATGAACCCAACCGTGATACCCGCCATTTTGGCTCTCCCTTGGTGGTCGGCCGGCTTGTCTCGTCGCCGCACCGATGTCTACCCTTGGCCCATTCAACCGGCTGAGTTCAGCCGACGTCAACCGGGGAGGAACTATGATGAGCAAGTCGGAGGAACGCGAGGTCTTCGAGATCTACGCCGTGAAATACGCCCATAACGGCAATCGCACGCGCAACGGCAACATGCTTTACAACGATGAGCATGATCGACCGATGCCGCTCGACTATTTCGTCTGGGGGATCAAGAACGACAAAC
>JAQBUJ010000261.1 GCA_027623845.1 Pseudomonadota bacterium | reverse complement strand
ACCGTCACCGATAATTTTCGCGTCATCTCGCACCAGGGCTTTCGGGTTCTGGAGTGACCCTGGTATATTTTTCTTATGGTGCGACCGAGACGATGTGGAGAGGGTGGACGCCGTCTCCACTTGAGGAAACCGGGAAACTAATATGCTCCAGATGATTCTGCGGCGCATTGGTATGATGATTTTGATCATGCTGGTGGTTGGGCTACTGCTTTTCATGATCAATGAGGGCGATCCGAGCTTGATCGCGCGCAGTGTCTTGGGTCCTTACGCTCAAAGCGAACAGCTTGAGGCCTGGATTACGCAAAACGGCTACGATCGCTCGATGTTCATCCGCTATTTTGAGTGGATAGCACGGGTGGCGACCGGCGATCTTGGCGATTCCATCATTTACAAGCGCCCAGTAAGCGAGATCTTTTGGCCACGCCTCGCCAATACCGGCATCCTCGCCGGTGTGACCTTCGTCATCATGGTGATCATCGCATTGACGCTCGGCGTGCTGGCCGGCATGAAGGAAGGGTCGCCGCAGGACCGGATCATCTCGGTCATATCGATCGCCACCACATCGATCCCTGAATATGCCAGCGCCGTCATCCTCGCCGGCATCTTTGTGTTCTGGTTGGGTTGGTTGCCGGGGACCTCGTCGATGACCTCGGGTTTCAACGTCCTCGAGTTGGTTCTTCCGGTGATGGTGCTGACGCTTTACGGCTTTGGCTATATCGCCCGCATGACCCGAGCCTCAATGGCCGAGGTGATGACCACCCCGTATATCCGTACGGCAATCCTCAAGGGGCTGCCCTATCGGCACATCATCATGAAACACGCGCTGCGCAACGCCCTGATCGCACCGTTCACGGTGATCATGCTGCAGATCAACTGGTTGCTTTCCGGTGTGGTCGTGACCGAGTTCGCCTTCGGCTACAAGGGCTTTGGGGCGCTGCTGCTGGAAGCGGCGTTGCGCCGCGATATCTTCGTGATCGAGGCCTGCGGTCTCGCCGCCGTGTTCGTCGCGGTCTTCACGCAAACCATCGGCGATCTCGGGTACACCTATCTGAACCCGCGAATCCGGTTCAAGTGAGGACGCGATCATGACCGAGGAAACCACCAACGTCCCGATCGTACCGCCAGATTCGATGCTGACGAGCGTGCTCAAGGCTATCGGGCTGCTGCGGGAGAGCCCGGTCGGCATGGCCGGCGGGCTGATCGTTTTGATGTTTGTCATACTGGCTATCTTCGCGCCGATCTTGGCGCCGTTCGATCCCAATGCTCCGACCCTGCCTTTCGCGTTCCCGGGAACGGCGTCGCCGGATGGCGGGGTGTTCCTGCTCGGGACCGACCACCTTGGCCGCGACATCCTCTCGCGGATTATCTGGGGCGGCCAGCGGGTGTTGTTCTATGCGACCGCAGCCACGGTCAGCGCCTATATCGTTGGCATCCTAATGGGTTTGGCCGCAGGATATTTTCGCGGCTATCTGGACGAAATCATCTCGTTCTTCGCCAATGTGATCCTCTCTTTCCCGATCATGGTGCTCTATGTGCTGATCATCGCCAAGGTCGGTTCATCGGGGCTCAACATCGTCTTCGCCGTGGTCTTCGCCTCCTCGCCGGGCATCATGCGTATCGTGCGCGGGGTGACCATGGACATCGCGACCCGGGATTATATCGCTGCGGCCCAGACCCGCGGTGAAGGGCCTTGGTACATCATGCTGGTCGAGATCCTGCCCAATGCGCGCGGCCCACTGATCGTCGATTTCTGCCTGCGTATGGGCTACACGACGATCACCATTGGCGCCCTCGGTTTCCTGGGTCTTGGCCTACCACCGCCCGATCCCGATTGGGGCGGCATGATCACCGAGACCCGTGCCTTCGTGACCGGTGGCTTCCCGTACATGGCGATCTTCCCTGCCTGCGCCGTCTCGCTGCTGGTGTTGGGTTTCAACCTGCTGGCCGATGGCCTGCGCGAAGTGTCCCTGAGGGACTAGGAGGTCAGGATGTCCGATCAAGATGAGGTCCCCGTCCTCGAAATCAACGGGTTGAGACTGAGCTACTACACGCGCGCCGGAGAGATCCCGGCAGTCATGGATTTTGATTTGAAGATCGCCAAGGGAGAATCAGTCGGTCTGGTCGGCGAGTCCGGCTGCGGCAAATCGACGGTCGCCAACGGCATCATGCGCTATATGGGCAATAACGGCGACATCGTCGGCGGCACCATCAAGTTCAAAGGCCGTGACATGGCCGAGATGTCCGAGGAAGAGGTCCGCCATATTCGCGGCAACGACATCGCGATGATCTATCAGGAGCCGATGGCGTCGCTCAATCCGAGCCTGAGCATCGGCGCCCAGCTCATGGAAGTGCCGATGAATCATGAGGGGGTGGACGAGGAAGAAGCGTTCAAGCGTTCCTTCGACATTCTCACCGCCGTCCACATCCCTGATCCCCAGCGGTTGATGGATTCCTACCCCCATCAGGTTTCCGGCGGCCAGCAGCAACGCGTGGTGATCGCCATGGCATTGCTCTCGAAACCGGCATTGTTGTTGCTGGACGAGCCGACAACGGCGCTGGACGTCACGGTCGAGGCCGGGATCGTCGAGTTGATCGCCGAGCTGAGCAAGCAGACCGGCACGTCATTGCTCTATATTTCCCACAACCTTGGCCTGATGCTTGAGGTTTGCGATCGGATCTGCGTGATGTATTCGGGCGAGGTGGTTGAGGAAGGCCACATCGATTCGATCTTCTCCTGGCCAACCCACCCTTATACTCATGGCCTGTTCGGGTGCATTCCGCTACCGCATGCGAACAAGAACGCGCGTCCGTTGACCGCCATTAGAGGCCAGCTGCCACTCCCGCATCAGCGCCCGAAAGGTTGTTATTTCGGGCCACGTTGCGACTTCTTCGAGCCGGGGCGTTGCGACCAAGAATCCATTTCCATGGCCGCCGTGGATACCGATGACGATCCGGCTCACCGGGTGCGCTGCACGCGCTGGAACGAGATTGACCCCAAGGCGTTCGTCAGTGCCGACGTTGCCGAGGTGCGCGAGGTTATTCCGGTCGGTGAGACGGTTCTCGAAGTCGACAACATGCGAAAATACTACGAGGTCAAGGACAGCTCCTTTGCCGCGATGTTTACTGGCGGGGGTAAAGTCCAACAGGTGAAGGCGAACGAGAGCATTAGCTTCCGGGCCGGTGAGGGCGAGACCGTCGCCATCGTTGGCGAATCCGGCTGCGGCAAGTCGACTTTCGCCAAGGTGTTGATGGGGCTGGAGACCGCGACCGATGGTGAGGTGCGGCTCAGCGGCACCGATCTCGGCAGCATCGCGGTCGGCGACCGAACGCCGGCGCAGCTCGCATCGCTGCAGATGGTGTTCCAGAACCCGAACGACACCCTTAACCCGTCACATTCGATCGGCTATCAGATCGGCCGGGTTATCAAGCGCTTCGGCATCGAATCCGATCCGGTGAAAATCCAGGAACGGGTGTACCAGCTTCTCGACACGGTGAAGCTGCCACGCGCCTTCGCCACTCGAAAACCCCGTCAGCTTTCCGGTGGCCAAAAACAGCGCATCGGAATCGCCCGAGCTTTCGCTGGCAATCCAAAGACAGTGATCGCCGACGAACCGATCTCGGCTCTGGATGTGTCGGTGGCGGCGGCGGTGACCGAATTGCTGATGGATATTCAGCGCGAACACCGTACGACGCTGGTGTTCATCAGCCATGACCTGTCGGCGGTGCGTTATCTCGCAGACCGGGTGGTGGTGATGTATCTTGGCCAGATCATGGAGCGTGGCTCGACCGACGAAGTGTTCGCGCCGCCCTACCACCCTTATACCGAGGCGCTGCTTTCGGCGGTGCCGATCGCCGACCCTGAGGTAACCAAACGGCGGATCGTGCTGACGGGCAACCTGCCCAGCCCGCTCAATCCACCAAAGGGCTGTCCGTTTTCCACCCGCTGTCCGCGCACGCTTGGCAAGCTCTGTGACGAGGAGGCGCCGCCGGTGCAATTCGCCGACGACCGCCATGCGATCGCTTGCCACATTTCGCTTGAGGAACTGCGCAAGGTCGAGCCGGTAATCTCCATCCCCAACCGAGATCTGGACGCGGCGGACTAGCCGCAGAGCTGGGACGTGTTGTCCTGAGGGCGTGACCGGTCCGCTGAGCGGCGAAGGTTTATCCTAACCTTGGGGCTCTGTGCCAGTCGCGCGGGCGCTGCCGATAGGGCGATTCTCGCAAGACCAGTGGTCAAATCTTGGCTCAGCTATAATATGGGGCCAACCCGGCGATCGGGGCTGGATTCTGGTCGCGCAAGGCGGTGGTGGCTGCCTTACCGAACGGTGATGGCGAGAGCCGGCTCAATGACGTGTCGAATCAACTCGGTTGATAAATCCGAACGCTCAGATTTGCCCAATAGCGCCTGGGCAGAGCAAGCGCCGAGAGTGGATTGAGGCTTGGCTTTTCCGGTAACCAATGCCGTTCGGTCTCGCGAAAGCCGTGCCGCGCAAAAAAATCCGCTTCGTTCAATCGACCGTGCCACATCTTCCACCGGCTTGTGACGGTTGTGGTGAAGATGTATTTGGGTGAGAACGCTGCAATGCCCCCCACAAGTCGGTCAAGTTCGTCGTCGTTAAAGCAACCGGTGACAACAAACAAGGTGATAACATCAACATCCCGAATGCTCAGGTTTTCACCAGGCCGCAACTGAAGACTGTCCTGCTGACGGATATTGTTCTTCACGATAGCCGCCGGGTCGCCATTGCATCGGCCACCGTGAACCGCTGCCTCGATCAACTGACGCTGGGTCTCCGCCACTCGGCCCCGATGAAAATCCACACCATTGAGATTTTGAATGGGTATCCCGCCTTTCTCGGCGAGGAAACGCAACCATTCGCCGAAGCCGCAGCCGATATCGAGAACGCGTGTCGTATCGAGTTCGAGTCGGGATAGAAGGTTGAGCAATGGCGCGCGCGCTGGAATGTCGGATTCAAGCCACGCCTCATAGCTAGCCAAGACGTCCGGCGTGTCCCGTTCGACATTGAAGGTCTTGTTGTCGCGCCAATTTCCTTGGGGGTCCTGATCCTCCGTCGCTGTCGACCAGATCGCAAAATACGGATTCGCAATATGCCATATCGGGTGGCCTTCCAGCGGTCCATGCCGGACCGTCTGTTGCCATGAATCAGGCAGTTTCGCACACCGTTCAGCGAAGCGGCGGTAGGCGCCGATCGCCGCGGCTGGATCGGCAGCACGGATCGCCTTTAGTCCCAGACGCAAATCTGCGTCTGGTTCCGTCTCGGCGAAAGTGCGCAGTTCGGCATCAATCTCCGGGTGTTGTTGACTGGCCGCTTCCAAGGCGGCCTTGAAGGCCGTGTGATCCAGGGCTGTTCAACGCTGTTCAGATTTTTTTATATGCGAGGATGTGATCGAGGCTGAGTGCGCCGTTCCATAGGGCTTGAGCGACATTGGTGACGCCGTTGGTTCTCAAGATGTTGAGCGCGAAGCTG
>JAQBUJ010000260.1 GCA_027623845.1 Pseudomonadota bacterium | reverse complement strand
CGTATCCCTCCGCTATACGGTGGAATACACCTTAACCAACTGTCCGGTTTTCCAGGACCAGCTCAGTTTTTCGAAACTCTCGGCGATTTGTCGGACTTTTGGCTCCTCGGGTGGCGCGCCAAGGTCGGACTTCCTGAACCCAAGGTCTTGAATTATCTTGGGGGGCAGTCGGATCATGGATAGGGGCGGGCGATGCAAATGAATCCATTCGAGCGGGTGGCGATCGGCGATACCGGGGTCGAGGTCACCCGATTGGGACTGGGCGGTGTTTTTGTCGCTGGCCGAGACCATGATGACGGATCGGTCACTGGCTACGATACCGCGCTCGCCACGCTTGACCGGGCCTATGAGATTGGCATTCGCTATTTCGACACCGCCCCGTTCTATGGCCGCGGGCGTAGCGAAAAGCGATTTGGCAAGGTGCTGGGACGCCGGCCTCGGGAGTCGTTCACGCTGTCGACCAAGGTTGGTCGTCTTCTGGTCCACGATACCGAGGATCCCGGCGTCTGGGCGGAGGACGGGATTCCCCATTTCGCGGCGAAATTCGATCTGTCTCGCGATGGGATCCGCCGATCCGTCGAGGAAAGCTTGGAGCGGCACCAATTGAACCATGCCGAGATCCTGTATCTGCATGACCCGGACGTTGAAAACCTTGAAGACGAGGCGATCAGGACTGCCTTTCCGGCGTTGTTCGAACTCAAGCAAGAAGGCACCGTCAAGGCCATCGGCACCGGGATGAATCAATGGGAAATGCCGTTGCGGTTTCTTCAGGAATTCGCCCTGGACATCATTTTGCTGGCCGGGCGCTATACCTTGCTTGATCAGGCGGCCTATCCCGAATTTTTACCCGCATGTGAAAAGCAAGGGACGAAGGTGGTGACCGGCGGGCCGTTTAATTCCGGCATTCTGACCGCCACCGATTTCGACAAACCCGCGTGGTTCAATTATCAGCAGGCGTCGCCGGAGTGGCTCGACAAGGCGCGATCTCTGAACGCGGTATGCCAGCGCCATGGCGTGGATCTGAAAGCCGCTGCGTTGCAATTCCCTCTGGCGCATCCGGCCGTCGCTTGCGTGATTCCCGGCGCCGCCAGCCCGGCACAGGTCGAACAGAACGCAGCGCTGATCCGGGCCGACTGTCCGGCTGATCTGTGGGCCGAAATGAAGCATGAAGGCCTTATCCCGCGCGATGCGCCGACGCCCTGAGGCATCGGCCCTGAGGCATCGGCCCGGCGGAGATCGGCCCAGGGAGACCGGGGGGAGAATGGGGGGCGCGCGTGACCGAGGGGTGAATCCGTCTCCTGTTTTATGCACGGGCGCATCTACCCCTGCCGCGCCGGGCAGGCTAGGCTTGGCGTTGATTGAGACAAGCGCTTTCAAACACTAAAATAATATCCGGCTGGACCATTCGGACCGAGCCGACGGACGGGGAGCAGGCCATGAACGGGATCGACTATATCGCCCAAATCCTGAAGCAGGAGGGCGTCGAATGGATGTCCTGCTTTCCCAGCAACCCGTTGATCACGGCGGTCGCGAAAGTCGGTATTCGGCCCATCGCCTTTCGCCATGAGCGCGGCGCGATGATGGCCGCCGATGGCTATAGCCGGATCGGCGATCGTCAGCGTTTCGGCGTCGTCGCGGTGCAGTCCCAAGCCGGGGCTGAGAACATCATGGGCGGTCTGTCCCAGGCCTATGCCGATAACATCCCGGTCCTGGTCATGCTGGGCGGTAACAATCTGAACCAGCTTTCGGTGCGGCCAAATTTCCATGCGGCCGAGAGAATGCGGGGCTGGGCCAAGCAGATCGAGACGATCTATACGCCGGGCCAGGTCGGTGACGTGATGCGCCGGGCCTTCCACGCGCTACGGAACGGCTCCCCCGGGCCGGTGGTGGTCGAATTGACCGGCGATGTTTGTGGTCAGGAAGTGCCGGAGGCGGCGAGAAACTATAAATCTCCCAAGCTTACCCGGCAGGTGCCGGAAGCCGGCGATATCGCCGCTGCGGTCGAGGCGTTGCTGAAGGCCAAGAAGCCGGTGATCTGGGCCGGCGCCGGGGTCCTGTCTTCCGGCGCGACCGAGGCCCTTCGTGAACTGGCGGAACTGGTGGCGACGCCGGTGTTCTGCACCATGCCCGGCAAATCGGCGATGGATGAGCGGCACCCGCTGGCGCTTGGCGCCGGCAGCGGCACCACCACCAAACCCGCGCACACTTGGCTTACGGAGAGTGATCTGCTTTTGGGGCTCGGCACCAGCCTTACCCGGTCGCCCTATGGCCAGGCGATCCGAGCCGGCAAGACCTTGATCCACAACACCGTCAATCCGGACGATATTAACAAGGACGAGGCGGCGGACGTCGGCCTCGTCGGCGATACCCTGCTGACCATCCGGGCGCTGATCGCCGAGGTCAAGGCGCGGACCGGCGGCAAGGGCGCCGGCGACCGGGCCAAGGTCGAGGCCGAGGTCGCCGCGGTGAAGGCCGAATGGATGGCCGAATGGACCCCGATTCTCACCTCCGACGAGGAACCGCTGAGCTATTACCGGGTTATCCACGAGATCAACCAAAATCTTGATCTGGAGAACAGCATCGTCACCCACGACGCCGGCGCGCCGAGGGACTCGATCGTGCCGTTCTTCAACGCCACGACGCCGCACAGCTATATCGGCTGGGGCAAGACCACGCATCTGGGCTTTGGCATCCCGCTGATGATCGGCGCCAAAATGGCCGAGCCGAACAAGTTTTGCCTGAATTTGATGGGCGACGGCGCGTTCGGGATGTCCGGCACCGATATCGAGACCGCCGCTCGGTCCGGCGCGGCGATAACCACGGTGCTGCTGAATAACAGCGCCATGGCGACCTATTCCGGGCCGACCCAGGGGACCATCGGCGCTGAGGCGCGGGAGCAGTACGGGGTCTCCACGATGCATGGCGACTACGCCAAGATCGCCGAGGGCATGGGGGCTGTCGGATTGCGGGTGAGCAAGGCCTCGGAGATCGGGCCGGCGCTGCAAGAGGCAAGGCGTCTGAACGCCGATGGACGGACCGTCTTGATCGAGGTCGCCGCGAATGTCGAGGAGCGGCGCTCCAGATTTGTGCCGCGGTGATCGAAAGCGAGGGGGAGAGCTAAGCGATGAGTACCAAAGGCATGGCCTATGTCGTCGGGGCCTATGAACACCCAACCCGTAAGGCCACCGACAAGTCGATTGCCCAGCTCCATGCCGAGGTCGCCAAGGGCGCGTTGGCGGATGCTGGGCTGACCAAGGATGATGTCGACGGCTACTTCTGCGCCTCCGACGCGCCGGGGCATGGGCCGCTCAACATGGTCGACTACATGAACCTCAACGTTCGCCATGTGGATGCGACCAATACCGGCGGCTCGTCGCACATGATCCATGTCGCGCATGCGGCCCAGGCGATCGCGGCGGGTAAGTGCTCGGTGGCGCTGATCACCCTGGCCGGTCGGCCGCGCAGCCAGGGCCAGGAGAAAGGCGCGATCCCGCGTGCCGACAACCCGCTGCAGGCCGATTTTCAGTGGGAGAACCCGTACGGAATCACCACGCTCAACATCTACGCCATGGTCGCGATGCGGCATATGTATGAGTTCGGCACCACCAGCGAACAGCTCGCCTGGGTCAAGGTCGCCTGCTCGCACCATGCCCAGCACAATCCGAACGCCATGCTGCGTGACGTGGTCACGGTTGAGGACGTGGTGAACTCGCCGATGGTCTCGGACCCGCTGCACCGGATGGATTGCTGTGTGATCAGCGATGGCGGCGGCGCGTTGATCGTCACTAATCGCGAGATCGCGCAAAGCCTGAAGCGGCCGCTGGTCAAGCTGATCGGTGCCGGTGAGGCGCCGAAGGGGCAGATGGCCGGGGCTGTCGACCTCAGCTATTCCGGCGCTGCTTGGTCCGGTCCCCGGGCTTTCGCCGAGGCCGGTGTGACCCAAGCGGATATCAAATACGCCTCGATCTATGACAGCTTCACCATCACCGTGGTGATGCAGCTTGAGGATCTGGGGTTCTGCGCCAAGGGCGACGGCGGCAAGTTCGTCTCTGACGGCAATCTGATCTCCGGCGTCGGCAAGTTGCCGATCAACACCGATGGTGGCGGGCTGTGTAACAACCATCCGATGAACCGGGGCGGCATGACCAAGGTGATCGAGGCGGTTCGTCAGCTGCGCGGCGAGGCCCATTCGGCGGTCCAGGTGCCGAACTGCGATATCGCGCTGGCGCATGGCACCGGCGGCGGACTCGGTACCCGCCATGCCAGCGCCACCTTGATTTTCGAGCGGGAGTAGCCCGATGGTTGAGCGCATAATCCCCGATCCCAATCCCAATCCCGAGACCGAGGCGTTCTGGGAGGCCACCAAGGACGGTCGCTTCATGCTGCGTTATTGCGGTGATTGCGGGAAAACCCATTGGTATCCCCGGGCCATTTGCCCGCATTGTTTCAGCGACAGTTCCGAATGGCGCCAGGCCTCAGGCCGCGGGAAAATCTACCCCTACAGCGTCATGCGCCGCGCCGCCGTGCCTTACGCGATCGCCTATGTGACCTTGGAGGAGGGGCCGCGGATGATTACCAATCTGGTTGACTGCGCGTTGGACGAACTTGCGGTTGGCCAGGACGTCGAATTGGTGTTCAAGCAGAGCGAAGGTGGTTACGCGGTGCCGATGTTCAAACCAGCGGGGTGAAGCTTGCCCTCGAGGTCCTTGGCAATCCCGATTGCAAAGGCGTCATCTCAATGACCGACGGATCAGAACTCCAGCCGGCGCTGAAGGCCTGGGGAACGGCAAGACCGCTGGGCATCTTGTCGGTCGAGCACCAACTACTTAACGCCTTAGTGGCCACTTGGTTGGTCACTCTCGCCAATGATATGCAGATCGCCGACTATCGGCTTTGATGCAGAGCGGCCTTTGATCAAAAACGCGCCCGATGGATCGGGTTGAAAGGGAATAAAGATGGATACTATTCGCATTGGTTTGATCGGCGCCGGGGGCAATACCCGGTCCCGTCACATTCCTGGATTCAAGGGGCAAGAGGGCGTTGAACTGGTGACCGTCGCCAACCGCACGGTCGCCTCCGCTCAACGGGTCGCCGATGAGTTCGGGATTCCCGACGTCGCGGCGGATTGGCGCGAGGTGCTGGAGGATGAGACGGTCGACGCGGTTTGCATCGGCACCTGGCCCTATATGCACGCCCCGTTGACGATCGCGGCGCTGCAGCATGGCAAGCACGTGTTGTGTGAGGCGCGGATGGCGCTGAATTCGGCTGAAGGCCATGAGATGCTCGCCACGGCGCGGCAATGTCCGGGACAGATTGCGCAAATCGTGCCGGCTCCGCACACCCTGGCTTTCGACCAGACCATCGTCGAGCGGATCGCCTCGGGCGGTATCGGCGAGTTGATCGCCATCGATGCGCGGGTCGCGGTCGGCAGCAATTTTCCCGACCCAAGCTCGCCGATGCACTGGCGCAACGACCGCGACCTTTCCGGTAACAACATCATGAGCATG
>JAQBUJ010000259.1 GCA_027623845.1 Pseudomonadota bacterium | reverse complement strand
CGTCGCCCTGGCTAATCTTCTCCGTCGCCCTGGCGACCCCCACTTCCGTGAGGGCAGGCCTTAGGGCCGAAGCCTGAGGCCGTTCATTGGCGCAATGGCTAAAAATAGCGACAGTTCGCTCCTATTTCTCGCGCACCCGTCACATTGACCCCGCTCAGGCGTGGGTCCTGCCGTTCGCCAGGACGACGGGTGAGATTCTTCGGTGGGTGCGTGGAAAGACTTGTCCCTCACGTCGCCCTGGCTAATCTTCTCCGTCGCCCTGGCGACCCCCACTTCCGTGAGGGCAGGCCTTAGGGCAGGGCCGAAGCCTGAGGCCGTTCAGTGGCGCAGTGCTAAAAATAGCGACAATTCTCTCCTATTTCTCGCGCACCCGTCACATTGAATGTGTTCAGGCGTGGGTCCTGCCGTTCGCCAGGACGACGGGTGAGATTCTTCGGTGGGCGCGTAAAAAGACTTGTCCCTCACGTCGCCGCAAATCCGCCACCGCCGCCGCTGGCGATCAACAATGTATCGCCCGGCAACAGCGTCTGATGATCGGCGCTGTCGACCGTCTCGCCATTCACCTGCAACAACGCCAGCGCCCCGGCGTCGCCGCCATTCAGACCCGGGGCCTGGCTTCGGGTGCGGTTCATGATCACTGAGGCGGTGGCCGGCTCGTCACCGCGCAACCGCATCTCCAGGGCAATGCCGTCGCCACCGCGTCGCGCGCCAGCGCCGCCGGAGCCGCGTCGTATATCGCGGCGGATCACCTGGAACGGCGAAAGCGACTCGATGGCCTCGATTGGCGAGTTCGAGAGGTTGGAGGGAAAACTGATCGCCGGGGTGCCGTCGCGTTCCGCCGAGGCGCCCTGGCCGGCGCCGACAAACCCGATCAGCACCCAGGGATCGCCGGTTCCGGCATTGGATATCTGGAACGAGTTCGACGGAGAGCCCGGCGCCGCCTGGACCTTTTCCGGGATCACCTGGGCCAGAGCGCCGAAGATCGCCGGCGGCAGCAGGTGCCCCATCATACCGCGCGCGCCGGTTGAGGCCGGGTGGCGCGGGTTGAGGATCGATCCCTCGGGCGCGGTAATGGTCAGCGGCAGGAAACTGCCCTCGGCGTTGGGGATCCACGGCGCGAAGATCGATTTCAACGCATAGGCCGAATAGGCGAAGGTGTAGTTCATCACCGTGTTGATCGATAACGCCACCTGGTCGGATGAGCCGGCATAGTCGACGATGATCTCGTCGCCGGCGACGGTGACCGCGCAGGCGATGCGGATGATCCCGCCGGGCATCGCCGCCGGTCCGTCATTCTCGATGGTATAGCGATAGGTGCCGTCCGGAACCTCGGCGATGGCGCTGCGCATCGCCGCCTCGGTACGGTTCACTACTTCATCGGCGAAGCCATCGAAATCAACGCCGGTCTCTTCCAGCAACGCCGAGAGCCTTTCGCCCAGGTGCCGGCAGCAGGCGGCCTGGGCCCAGAGATCGCCCATGGTCTGGTCCGGCACCCGCACATTACGGCGGATCATAGCCACCAGGGTCTCGTCGACCTCACCAGCGCGCAAAAACCGGATCGGCGGGATCTGCAAACCTTCCTCGAAGATATTCTTGTTGCCGGGTGAGCGCAGCCGGCCGCCGATATCCGGCAAATGGCTGACCACGCCGGCGAAACCGATCACCGCGCCGTTGCGGAAGATCGGCATCGCCATACTGGCGTCGTTCAGATGCCCGGTGCCGAGCCACGGGTCGTTGGTCAGAAAGGCATCGCCCTCGACCATGCCGTCGCGCCCAAAGGTCTCCAAATAATGCCGCGTGGTGACCGGCATGGTGCAGATGAAGGACGGGATCGACTGGCTGGATTGGGCGATGTTACGCCCGTCCTTGTCCATCAGCACCACGGCGAAGTCATTGGCCTCGCGCACCAAAGTGGAAAACGAGGTGCGCACGAAGGTGGCCGCCGCCTCGTCGACCAGACTGGTCAACCGGGTCCACAGGATCTCCAGGGTGATCGGGTCGATCGGGCCAGTTTGGGCATTCATCGGCTGTCCTCCAGCATGACATGGACACTGCCGGAGGCGAGGACCGTGACGGTGGCCGGATAGGCGACGATCAGGGTGGATTCCGGTTCGGTCAAAACCAGGGGTCCGGCCAAGGTGGCGCCCGGCGGGATGCGGGCGCGTTCATGGACAGGAACCGTTTGGTAGGCCTTGGAGGCTGGAAGGTACAGTCGCCGCTGGCCGGTCGGCTCGGTGCTTCGATCCTTGGCATAGATCTCGGCTAGGGCGTATTGGCGAACCATGTTTTCGGACTCTCCGGCCAACCGCCAAGTGACCACCTCGGCCACGCCGCCGGGGACGGTTCGACCGTAGAGTCGGCGATACTCGGTCTCGAAAGCGGCAACCGCGCTAGCCGGGTCGATCTTAATCGCCGGGCGTTGCGACAGCACCACCTCAACGCTGTCTCCCTGGCCGTGGTAGCGGATTTCGGCGGCCAGCCGCCAGCGGATCTCCGTCGCCGGCAGACCGGTTTCGGCCAGTTCGGCGATGATGGTTTGCTGAGCCGCCGCGATCCGTTGCTCCAGATCCGTCGCATCCAGTTCGGCCAGCCGCTCGACCCGGCTCCAGGAACGGTCCGAACGCGCCGGCGCCGCCAGGAAGCCGAGGCAGGAGCCGACGCCCGAGGCGATCGGGCTCATCACCTCGCCGATACGCAGACGGCGCGCGACATCGACCCCATGCACCGGCCCGGCGCCGCCGGTCGCGACCATGGTGAACTGGCGCGCGTCGAGGCCTTGTTCGGCGATATGGGTGCGCGCCGCGCCGGCCATGTTCTCATTGACGATATCGTGGATGCCCCAGGCGGTTTCCTCGACCCCAAGGCCCAGCCGGTCGCCCATCCTGGCCAGCGCCGCACGGGCCGCCTCAACGTCGAGCCGCATCGCGCCGCCAAGAAAATTATCGGCGTCAAGATAACCGAGCACCAGATCAGCATCGGTCACCGTCGCTTCGGTTCCGCCCTGGCCATAACAGGCTGGCCCAGGCTCTGCTCCGGCGCTTTGTGGTCCGACCTGCATCAGGCCGAGTTGGTTGAGTCGGGCGATTGATCCGCCACCGGCGCCGATCTCGATCAAATCAATGCTGGGCGCCACTACCGGTAAACCGCTGCCGCGCTTGAACCGCTGCACCCGGCCAAATTCAAAGACATGGGTAACGTTGGGCTTGCCGTCGACGGCGATGCCGGCCTTGGCCGTGGTGCCGCCCATGTCGAAGGCAAGGACATGGTTGACGTTTTCGACCAACCCGCAATTGACCCCGGACAGCACGCCGCCAGCCGGGCCGGACTCAAGAATACGGATCGGCGCCTTGGCGGCGATTTCGGCGGTGGTGAAAGCGCCGTTCGACAGCATGATGTCGATCGTTCCGTCGATACCGAGCGCCCGTAGGCGATCGCGCAGGCTGGCCAGATAAGTCTCGACCAATGGCTGCACATAGGCGTTGGCGACGGTGGTCGACATGCGCTCATACTCGCCGATCTCAGCGGCGATTTCGCTGGAAAGTGAGAGTGGCAACGCCGGTACCGTCTTCGCCAATGCCTCGGCGACCTGTTGTTCGTGCCGGCCGTCGACGGCGGCGTGCAGCAGGCAGACGGCGATGGATTGATAGCCACCGCTGGCGATCCCGGCGGCGGCGTGTTCGATGTCGTCTTGCCGCAACGCCGACCACTCCTCGCCGCGCGGGCCAAGCCGGCCACGGATCGCAAATCGCGCTTGCAGCGGGACCAGGGGTTGCGGGTACTCGATATTCAGATCGTAGATGTCATAGCGAAGCTCGCGGCGGATATCGAGTGCGTCGAGGGTTCCCTCGCTGACCACCAAGGCCGTCGCGACGCCGCGGCGTTCCAACAGCGTATTGGTCACCAAGGTGGTTCCGTGCACGACCCGACCAACCTTTCCCTCGAAGCCGCTTGCCGGGGCTCGGGCTTGGAGCATTAGAGACTCCGCCACCGCCGCGATACCATCGCCCGGATCGCTCGGCGTGGTCAGCGCCTTGGCCACCAGAATCCGGTTGGTTTCGGTATCCAGCAGAATGCCATCGGTAAAAGTGCCGCCAACATCAAGGGCGATTTGTAAACTCATTGGCAGAAGCTCCCGTGTCGCTTGGTCTGATGCGGGGGATAATCCGCCTTGTGGTGGGACGCAGACGGCGCGCTACGGTTACAATGCGGGTTCGATCAGGCGTTGAAAACCCCGGAGCCCACCCGATGACCCAGGACCCCCAAAGATACGGTTTCAGCGACGAAGAATTGGCCGCTCAGCCGACGGTGTACCGCGATGGATTGTTCGACGGTCAGGTGGTGTTGGTGTCCGGCGGCGGCACCGGACTTGGTAAGGCGGTGGCGGCGCTGTTCGCCCGGCTTGGCGCTAAACTGGTCCTGTGTGGACGCGACCAAGGCAAGCTTGATGCGGCGTTACCGTTCTTTGAGAGATATGACGCCGAGGTGATGTGCCATGCGATGACGATCCGCGATGCCGATGCGGTCGAGGGGTTGTTCGACGCGGTATACCAGCGGTTCGGCAAGCTTGACGTTCTGGTCAACAATGCCGGCGGCCAGTTCCCGCAGGCGGCGATCGACTTCTCGGTGAAGGGCTGGAACGCCGTCATCGACACTAATCTCAACGGCTCCTGGTACATGATGCAGAACGCCGCCAAGCGCTGGCGCGATACCGGGACTGAGGGCAACATCATCAATATCGTCGCCGATATCTGGCGCGGCATGCCCGGTATCGCCCACACGGCGGCGGCCCGGGCCGGGGTGATCTATCTCTCGAAGACCGTGGCCATAGAGTGGGCGCCGCTGAAAATCCGCGTCAACTGCGTCGCCCCCGGTTGCTGTGAGACCCACGCCTTTGCAATCTACCCGCCCGAAGGCGCCAAGACTTATTGGCAGGCCAACCCGATGCTGCGTCCGGGCGACGCCATGGATATCGCCGAGAGCTGTGTTTATCTCGCGGCGTCATCGGGGAAATTCATCACCGGGGAGGTGGTGACCGTCGACGGCGGCCAGCAGCTATGGGGCGACCCGTGGGCGATCGGCCGGCCGGATTATTTCAAGATCGACGGGTGATACTCAACCCATTCGCGCCAACACCGCCCGTGCCTCTTCCATGATATCTCGGACCACCTCGCCGGCCGGCTTCACCTGATGAATAAGCCCGGAGCCTTGGCCGGCGGCCAGCACGCCGTTTTCGGTATCGCCGTCCATACGGCCGGCCACCGACGCCGCCAGACCAACCTCTTGAAGCTGCGCCGGAAACGGCTTGATCTCGCCCTCGCGGTGTTTCCAGTCTTCGGTGAAGGCGTTGCGGATCATCCGTGCGGTCTTGCCGGAATTGGCCCGGCTGACCACGGTGCCGTCTTCGTCTATCTCGACGATCTTGTTCTTGTAGTTGATATGGCCGCGCGCCTCGTCGGTAGCGATGAAGCGGGTGCCCATCCACACCCCCTGGGCGCCCAAGGCCAGCGCC
>JAQBUJ010000258.1 GCA_027623845.1 Pseudomonadota bacterium | reverse complement strand
GCCACCCTGCCCATGGACAGTCCCTAAAACTTAAGATACGCAGCCGTTAGATAACGGGCCGCGTTCGGTCACGATTTGCTGGGGGAAGAACGCCATGACAGCTTATTCCGCGCCGCTCGCCGATATGCGTTTCGTTCTGAAGCATGTCGTTGGTCTGCAAAGCCTGGCCAAGCTGCCGGGGATTGAGCCGTTGGAAGAGGATCTGCTCGATCAAATCCTCGAAGAAGCCGGCAAGTTCTCCAGCAATGTCCTGGCGCCGCTCAATCATTCCGGTGACATCGAGGGCACGCGGATCGAGAACGGCGTGGTGCGCCCGGCCAAGGGCTTTGGCGCGGCTTATACCCAATGGGCCGAGGCGGGGTGGAACTCGGTGCCATTCGCCCCGGAGCACGGCGGACAAGGTCTGCCCTGGACCTTGGCCACGGCGCTTTGGGAGATGTGGGATGCGGCGAATATGTCCTTCACCCTGTGCCCCTTATTGACCCAGGCGGCGATCGACGCGCTGCAGCGCCATGGCAGCGCCGAGCAGAAACAGACCTATCTGGAAAAGCTGGTCTCCGGCGAGTTGACGGAGCCGCAGTCCGGCACCGATCTCGGCACCATCCGCACCCGCTCGGTGCGCGAGGGGGATCACTACCGGCTCAAGGGCCAGAAGATCTTCATCAGCTGGGGCGATCACGACATGACGGACAATATCGTCCATCTCGTGCTGGCCCGTTCGCCGGACGGCCCGCCGGGCACCCGTGGCTTGTCGCTGTTCATCGTGCCTAAATTTCTGATCAACCCGGACGGCTCGCTTGGTCAGCGCAACGATGTGCGCCCGGTCTCGCTGGAGCACAAGATCGGCATCCACGCCAGTCCGACCTGCGTGATGGCCTTTGGCGAGGACGACGGCGCGATCGCCTATCTCGTCGGCGAGGAAAACCGCGGCATTGAGTACATGTTCGTGATGATGAACAACGCCCGGCTGGGGGTCGGCCTGCAGGGTTTGGCGATCGCTGAGCGGGCCTATCAACAGGCCGTCGGTTTCGCCAAGGAACGGGTGCAGGGGCGCCCGGTGCAAGGTGGGGATAACGGCGCTGCGATCATCAATCACCCGGACGTGCGGCGGATGCTGCTGAGTATGAAAAGCCAGATCGAGGCGATGCGCGGCCTGTGTTACGAGGTTGCGGCGGATCTCGACCGGGCGAACCGGCTGGAGGACGACGCCGAGCGCGCCGCCGCCCAGTCGATGCTCGATCTGATGATCCCGGTGGTCAAGGCCTGGTGCACCGATACCGGCCTGGCCATCACCTCGACCAATATCCAGGTGCATGGCGGCATGGGCTTCATGGAAGAGACCGGGGCCGGTCAATACTACCGCGACGCCCGGATCACCACGATCTACGAGGGCACCAACGGGGTGCAAGCGATGGATCTGTTGGGCCGCAAGGTGGTGCGCGATGGCGGTGAGACGGCGCGGCGGTTCCTCAATGACGTGCGTGCGACCGTCTCCAAGCTGGATACCCAGGTTCCCGCCCAGGCCAGTCTGGCCAAGCATCTCGGCGCCGGCCTCACGGCCCTCGAAGCGGCGATCAGCTGGTTGGTCGAGACCTTTCCCGCCGACCCGGCCAGCGCGTCGGCTGGGGCGGCGGCGTTGCTGGGAATGATGGGGTTGGTCAGCGGCGGCTGGATGCTGGCCCGGGGGGCGCTGGAGGCCAGTCGGCAACTCGCCGACGGATCAGGAGACGCGGCTTTCCTCGAAGGCAAGCTGACCACGGCGCATTATTTCGCCGAGACGCATCTTAGTCAGGCGCCGGCATTGTTGGACCCGATCATCGGCGGCGGCGCGCTGGTCATGGCCCTGGACGAAGCTCAGTTTTAAACCAAGGCTCACTTGGCCACACCTACCAGAGTCGCATCGGGCGTTTCACCCAGAAGCCGAAACCCGGTCCCAGTCAAGACGCCGGGGTGATCGGGGGCTCGTTCGGGCCTTCGGGATCGTTGGTCGGGAACATGTTGCCAAAGGCCATGTGCACCATCTTGATATAAGCTTGGTCATTCAACCCGCTCGGGGCTGGGCCGGAGACCAAGGTGCCGGCGAGCGGCTCATCATGTGAGCAGAACACGCTGTAAATCCGCAATTCTCCCGGCGCGCGATTGACCGCCGGGGCGGCGGCGTCGGCTTTGCAGATATCGTGCGGCGAGGCGTTAATCGCCGGGTCGAAGACCATGACGACACGAAATTGCGCCTGCGCGGCGGCCTTGTCATTCTCGGTAAATTCTACCCCGCTGGACGGGATTGCTTCGGCGGCATGGCTGGCGGCGACGGCGGCGGTTCGCAACGCGCCCTCATTGAACGGTGAATTGACCGCCCGCACCAGGACCGGCGTCTGGCCGCCGGCATAAGCCAAGTAGTCGCGCTTGGCCTCATTGGTGACCCCGGTATAGCTCTCATTGACCGTTACGCAGCCCGCGAGCAGCGTCATGGCGGCAAAGCCGGCAACCGCGAAACCAGCACGTTTCATGTCAATCTCCCGTGATCGTCAAAACCAGCGTCGTAACCCAGCGCTTAGCGAAGATATGGGGTGTGGGATCGGTATTGCCAGCGCCCGGACCCCGGCGCCGGTCGGTATGTGGGATTTACCATAGCCGGGCGTCACGCCCGAACGCTTCGTGCATTTACCGGCAACCGTGCCTGGGATATCGTCGCGCGTCGGAAAACAAGGCGGGCGTGATGGCGACACCAGGGGACATTTTGCGGTTTTGGTTCGAGGAGATTGAACCCGAGCTGCAGTTCAAGAAGGATCCGGCGTTCGACGCGCTGATCCGTGAGCGGTTCGGCGCGGCCGTCGAGGACGCGGCGGCCGGCAAGCTGGATCACTGGGAAGCCGAACCGGACTCCGGCTTGGCTTTGGTGATCCTACTTGACCAGTTCCCGCGCAATCTGTTTCGCGGCAGCCCCCGATCCTATGCAACCGACGCCAAGGTTCTGGCGATCGCCAAGCGGATGATCGCCAGCGGCGCCTATAAGTCATTGGCCCAGGTCGGCCAGCGCTTTTTGTTTTTGCCCTTCGAGCACAGCGAGGTGCTGGAAGATCAGCGCCTTTGCATGGACCTGATGGACACCCTCGACGACAAGAAAAACCTGGAATACGCCCGCAAGCATCTGGTTATCATTGAACGGTTCGGGCGTTTTCCTCATCGTAATAGTATTCTCGGCCGGCAAACTACGCCCGAGGAAATTGACTTTCTCAAGGAGCCGGACTCATCGTTCTAAGAGCCTGGTCGTTCTAAGAGCCCGATCGTTCTAAGAACCCGGCCTTCTAAGAACCCGGCTTCTACCGACCCGGTCCCAAGGACCATCAACGTGCTTCGTTAGAAAGGGCCGCCCCCGTGACCGAAAAGCCGAATGTCCTGATTCATTCCGCCTGGTACGAACCCGCCATGAACCGGCTCGATGAGCTGGCGGTGACCCATCACCTTTACAAGGCCGACGACAAGAAGGCGTTTCTGGCGGAGATTGGCCCGCAATGCAGCATTCTCGGCACCATGCATTATTGTCCGGCCTGGCTGATGGAGGCAACGCCGAACCTGGAGCTGATCTTGAATTTCGGCGTCGGCTATGACGGTGTCGATATTGCCGAAGCGACTAAACGCGGCATCAAGGTGGTGAACACCCCGGCGGTGCTGAACGATTGCGTCGCCGACATGGCGATGGCGCTGGTTCTGTCCGGGCGGCGCCATGTCGTCCAGGCCGACCGCTATGCCCGCGCCGGACGCTGGCCGGTTGAGGGCGATTATCCCTATACGCTGAACGTCCACAGCACCAAGGTCGGGATCCTCGGCTTGGGCCGGATCGGCATGGAAATCGCCGATCGCTGCAAGGCCTTCAAAATGGATGTCTCCTACCATCAGCGCAATAAACGCGATGACGTCGACCTCGCCTATCACGCCAGCCTGGTTGAGATGGCCCGCCAGTCCGACATTCTGATCGCCATCATTCCCGGCGGCGACGCCACCCGCGGGCTGGTCAGCGAAGCGGTTCTCGAAGCGCTCGGCCCGGACGGCCTGCTGGTCAATGTGGCGCGCGGCACCGTGGTCGATAACGATGCCCTGGCCCGCTGCTTGACGGACGGACGGCTGGGCGGCGCGGCGCTGGATGTCTACCCGGATGAGCCGAACATCCCGCCGGCGCTGTTGGAGATCACCGACAATCTGCTGCTCACCCCGCATATGGCCAGCGCCACGCATTACACCCGCATGGCCATGGGCATGGTGCTCTATGACAATCTGCAAGCACGGCTCGAAGGCAAGCCGTTGTTGACGCCGGTCAATTGAGAATTGGGAGGGCCGCATGGCCAGCACCGGGGCGTTGAACCTGGATTTCGAAGCGGTCGACGCGGAGTTGAACTACATCGTCGATGATGGGCAGCCGTCGATCCGCTATGTCGATTGGCCGGAGGAGGCCCATAACGAGCATATCGCGTCGTATGAGCTGCGCCGGACCCGGATCCATAACGGCCGGGTGACCGGCGGCCCGTTCTCGCTGCCAAGCCATGGCTTCAAGCTGGTCGATCACCCCACGGCGATGCGGGATTTCTATGACGAGGACGAGATCCGCCGGGTCTATTACCCGGAGACCGCCGCGCTGATCCAAGCCGAGAGCGGCGGCGCCCGCGTCGATGTCTTCGACCACACCGTGCGCACGCCGGTGAAAGGCAAACAGGCCGAGGGTTGGCGGCGCGGGCCGGTGCGCTATGTCCATAACGACTATACCGAACGCTCGGCGCCGCAACGGGTGCGGGACTTCTTTCCCGACGAGGCCGAGGCGCTGCTCAGTCGCCGTTTCGCCATCATCCAGACCTGGCGCTCGATCGCACCCCGGGTTGAGTCGGAACCGCTGGCGCTGTGCGACGGTAAGACGATCCCGCAAACCGGCTTCATCGCCAACCAGCGCCGCTACCCGGACCGCACCGCCGAGACCTACCACATCAGCCACAACCCGGCGCACCGCTGGAGCTATTTTCCGCTGATGACCCGCGACGAGGCGCTGGTCTTCAAGGTCTTCGACACCGACGCCTCGGCCGGCGTGCGCTTCACCGCCCATTCCGCCTTCGACGACCCGATGACAACGAAGGACGCAGCGCCGCGCGAGAGCATCGAGATGCGGGCGCTGGTGTTTTTTTGAGGGGGGCTGTCCGGGATGCCTCTGACCTCAATCAGATAAAAACACCATCATCCCGCCCCCGTTTTCACGAGGGCAGGCGGACGCGAAAAACCAAACCGTCCGTCAATCCTGACGTTGGAGGAATGGGTCCCGCCCTGCGGCGGGATGACGGCGCAATAAGAGGAGCACGCCTGAGAATGGTTCGCGTGACTGGTATTTAATCTCTATGTCCGATTCTGGCGGCCTGTCCTCAGCGACGAACGTGGCTCAGCGCGAGAGCATCGAGAGCCGGGCGTCGGTGTTTTTCGGTGGTGATCGATCAGGAATGCCACTGACTTCAATCAAATAAAAAAAAGGCCGTCATCCCGCCGC
>JAQBUJ010000257.1 GCA_027623845.1 Pseudomonadota bacterium | reverse complement strand
GCGGCGCGTGAGGCGTTTCGCTTCGTGCCCGGCCAATATCTGACCTTGCGCGCCGAGATCGACGGCTTTGACGTTCGCCGGTCCTATTCGATCTGTAGCGGGGTGCGGGACGGCGATCTCAGGGTCGCGGTCAAGCGGGTCGATGGCGGCGCTTTCTCGAACCACGCCAATGAGGCGCTCAGGGTCGGCGACACCATCGGCGTCATGCCGCCGGATGGCCGTTTCCTGGCGCCGCTGGATTCGAGCCGGGCGCGCACCTATGTGGGTTTCGCCGCCGGCAGCGGGATCACCCCGATCATGGCGATCTTGAAAAGCGTTTTAGCGGTCGAGCCGCATAGCCGCTTCGTCTTGTTCTATGGAAACCGCGACAGCGGGTCGATCATGTTCCGCGACGCGCTGGAGGACATGAAAAACCGTTTCACCGATCGCTTCAGCCTGATGCATGTGCTGAGCCGGGAAACTCAGGACGTCGCGTTGTTGAACGGCCGCATCGACGCCGAGAAATGCGCGGTGATTTTTCGCTCGCTGATCAATGTTCATGCGGTCGACGGATTCTATCTCTGCGGGCCGGAGCAGATGGTCTCGGAGGTTCGTGGCGCCTTGGACGCCCATGGCGTGGGGGCCGACAAGATGCATTTCGAGTTGTTCACGCCGGCTTCCGACGCGGCGGCGGCAGCGGCTGAGACCAGACGCGCCCGGCGGGCCCGGTTGGCGGCGGCGCCGGAACTGACCAATGCCAGCCAGGTCACCATCATCCTCGACGGGGCCAGAACCACGGTCGCGGTGCCTCGCGATGGCGAGTCGGTGTTGGATGCGGTGCTGAAATTACGCCCGGACCTGCCCTATGCCTGCAAGGGCGGGATGTGTTGTACCTGCCGGGCCCGGGTGGTCGAGGGCGAGGTGGAGATGGATATCAACTACACCTTGGCCCCCGACGAGCTTAACCGTGGGTTTGTGCTGACCTGTCAGTCGCATCCGCTGAGCGATCACGTGGTCCTGGATTACGACGCTCGCTAAGCGGCGGGCCAGCAAAACAGTTGGGGTTAACGACCAACCGGGTTTAGTGACCGGTCGGGTTTAGTGACCAGCCGGGTTTAGTGAAAAGTCCAACGGCTGGCCCGGATGGCGTCGACTCGGGTCAATCCAACATCGGCCAGCATCCGCTCATCGAGGTTGGCGAGCGCATGGCGGCGACGCGACTGGTCCTGCATTTTCAAAAGCTCGTTCATCACCGCGCGCAGGCCGGCGAGAATAAGTTGGCCGATTGAAGTCGAGGAACGATACCGTGACGCGGTCCAGTTGGCTGGAATGGCGGGAGGCGTCGCGGTGTGGGGAAACAAGGTCATTTTAGCCTCCATATGAAGAGATTGTTTTGACAAGTAGTGACTTGATAAAAATGAATTTGGTCTTTTTTTCTCTCCTTTTCAAATCATCAATTTTCATGCTATGCATAAGAAAAAATTGATGGTGGATCATGATCCTGCCCCCGCTAAATGCGCTTCGCGCCTTCGAGGTCGCGGCGCGCCATCTCAGTTTCCGCAAGGCGGCGGAGGAGTTGCACGTAACCCCAGCCGCGATCAGCCAACAGATTCGATTGTTGGAAGATCGGCTGGATTGCCGGTTGTTCCACCGGTTGACCCGCTCAATATCCTTGACCAAGGAAGGGGTCCGTCTGGCGCCGGCGATCACCGAAGCATTCGGGCACATCACCGTGGCCGTGGCTGAGCTTCGGCGCGGCGCGGCGGGGGGACCGTTGACGGTGAGCGTGCTGCCGTCCTTCGCGGTAAAATGGTTGATCCCGCGGCTGGCCCGGTTTCGCGAACGCCATCCGGAAATAGACGTCAGAATCGCCGCCGAGGACCGGATATCGGACTTCGTCACCGACGACGTGGATATCGCCGTGCGTTTTGGCTCGGGTAACTATCCCGGCTTTTATTCCAACGGTTTTCTGACCGATGAGGTGTTTCCGGTGTGCAGCCCGGCGCTATTGCCGGACGCGCGCCGGTTGCAGTCGCTGGAAGAGTTGGTGCGGTTGCCGCTGCTGCATGACCGGGTGACCGGTACCGGCGAGGATTGGACGTCATGGCTGGGCAATAACGGCTTCCAGGGCAGGGTTCCACCGGGGGGGATGACGTTCTCGCAGCAGGACATGGTGCTGCAGGCGGCGATCGCATCGCAGGGCGTGGCCCTGACCCGCACCCACCTGGTCATCGACGATCTGGAGGCCGGCCGGTTGGTTCGCCCGGTGCCGCACGCCGTGCAGGCCGAAAGCGCGTATTACCTGGTCTGCCCGCAAGTGGCCTTGGAGATGCCCAAGGTGGTGGCTTTTCGGGATTGGGTGCTCGACGAGGCGGCGAAGATCCGGACTCTTATCGAGCTCGACTGAGGCGTCAATCGATGGCGACGGTGGTCCCAAAGCCTCTGGCCAAGGCAAGCCTTACGGCGTGCACGGCGATGGCCGCATCCTGAATGCCGGACCCGGTTAAATCCGCGACGGTGATCTCTTCTTCATGCTCGCGCCCGGGTTGCTGTCCGGCGACGATTTCACCGAGTTCGGTGATCCGGTCGCTGTCATTGATCAACCCGGCGCCGATCGCGTGGGTCAATTCACCGGACCAGCGGCATTGCTCGCGCAAGTCGGCGACATAGAGGTCGGCTTCGGCCAGGACTTCCGGGGCCAATTCGTTTTTATTGGCGACGTCGGCGCCGACGGCGGTGATGTGCAGGCCTGGATGCAGCCAATCGGAAATGACGATCGGGCTGATTGCCCGCGTTGCCGTGACGACAATGTCCGAGCGCTGGACGACGGCCTGAGCCGTGTCCAATACCTCAACCGTGACGGCGTGGGTTGTTTCGATGCGGGTCGCCAGGGCGCGGGCGGCGGCGCTGTCGGTATCCCAGATAAGCATGGTTTCGATATTCCGCACCTGCAGCAACGCTTCGGCATGGCGAAACGCATCGGTCGCCGTGCCGAGGATGCCGGCGATTTTCGCCGCTTTGCGGGCGAGAAATTTTGCGGCGACGGCGCCAGCGGCGGCGGCCTGCAATTTCGCCAAATAGCCATTGTCCAAAAGCAAAGTCTCGATCTGGCTCGACCCGGTGTTGAACAACATCAAGGCGCCTCCGCCGGCGCCGCCGGTCGGGCCGACTTTCAAGGCATAGTTTGATGAACCATGGATGAAGGCGGTCTTGGCTCGAATAGGCTCGCCCGCTCCCGCCATCAATAAAGGTTGCGCCGGAGCGCTCGACGCCTGGCCCATGGCCAGGGCCTTGAAACCATCGGCGATGGTTTCAATGAGGGCTGCATCCAAGGTGACGCATTGTCGAAGCTCAGCTTCCGTAAGAACTGTCAGTGCCGGCATTGCTGCCCGTCTCCTCAGACCATTTGCACTCGTAATAACGAGGCCAAACCATCCCATTCCGCCCGGATTTTCGCAAGGACCAAGCGTCGGCGCGGGTTTTACGTTTTGATTATGTTGGCGTGCCGTCTTCCGCCATGTCCCAGAACAACCCCGCCATCACCTGCAAACCCTCCTGGATGATCGGTAGCAGCGCGTGCTCATCCGGGGCGTGCTGCGAGCAGGATGCATAGCTATGCGGCACCCAAAGGGTTGGCATTCCGAGGATCTCGCTGAACACGTCATTCGGCAGGGAGCCGCCGAGATTAGGCAGAATCGCAGGCTTTTTCCCGGTGGTCTGCTGCAGCGACGTGGCGGCCCAGCGGACCCATGGGTGATCCGGGTCGAGGCGGGTCGCCTGCATGACGCCTCGGTCGGCCTGGGTCACCGTGACCTGGGGAAAGCCGGCTGCGGTAAAATGCCGGCGCAGGGCCGGAACAATGTCATCGACATCGGTGCCGACGACAAAGCGCAGCTGACAGCGTGCGTTGGCTTTCGGGGGAATCGCGTTGACCGGGCGCTCCGGCGTGCCGGCGGTAAAGGCCAGAATCTCGAAACTGTTCCAGGCGAAGACCCGCTCCGCCGGGGTGAGGCTTTCCTCGCCCCAATCCGGCTCGACCGCAGGGCCGTCGTCACCGCCATCGACTTCACAATCCGCCAGCGCCATGCGAATCGAATTGGTCAGCGAACTTGGCCGCCATTCCTTGATTTGGATCTGGCCGCGTTTGTCGGCGACCGACGCCAGTGCGTTGGCCAGCACCAGAGCCGGGTTGGCGATCAGCCCGCCCCAGTTGCCGGAATGATGGGCGCCGTCGCGCAGGTCGACGGTGACGTCGAAAACCATGCTGCCGCGCGAGCCCATGAACAGAGTCGGCCGGTCCGGCTGTAAGCGCGGGCCGTCGGAGGCGATCAGAACATCCGAGGCCAGCCGTTGCTTCTGCGCCGCAGCGAATTCGGCGAGGCCGGGGGAGCCGGATTCTTCGCCGGTCTCGATCAGGATTTTCGAATTGAATCCGAGCCGGCCCCGGGTTTCCAGCACCGCCGCCAGGGCGGCGATATTGATGCTGTGCTGGCCTTTGTTGTCGGCGGTGCCGCGGCCATACATCTTCTCGCCTTCGACGGTGATTTCCCAAGGCGTCAAGCCGTCGCGCCAGCGGTCTTCCTGGCCACGCACCACGTCGCCATGGCCGTAGGTGAAGACGGTTTTCAGATCCGGGTCCTCGATCCGCTCGGCGATCAACAGCGGGCCGGCCAGGGGTGAGGGGTTGGCGAACACTTCGGTGGTGTAGCCCAGCGGCTCCAGGGTCTGGCGCATTTCCACCATATAGGCGTCCATGTCGGGCTTGCGTTCCTCGAAGATCTGGCTTTCGGTGCGAATCGCCACCCGCCGGGCTAAATCGGTCAAAAACCGCCCGTCGTCATAATAGGCCGAAGCCTTGGCAATCGCCGCCTCACGCGTGCCGGGACCAATATCGGTAGGTGTCTCGGTCATGTGATTCCCATTGCCGGCAGGGTGACGATCTCGATGCCCTCGGCCTCGAGGGCGGCGCGCACCGCTTTGGCGACGGCAGGGCCGGTCGGCTCATCACCATGGATGCAAATGGTTTGTGCGTTGACCGGCATCTCCTTGCCGCTGGTAGAGATGATGACGCCGTCGCGAACCATGCGGCGGACCTGTTCGGCGGCTTCAGCCGGGTCGCGGATCATGGCGTTGGAGAACTTGCGGCTGGTCATCAGCCCGTCATCGCCATAGCTGCGATCGGCATAGGCCTCGGAGGCGACTGGCAAACCGATCTCGGTGCCGGCCTTGAACAGCGATGAGCCGGACACCGCCACCAGGATCAGGCCGGGATCGACCGCCTGCACGGCGGTTGCGATGGCGCCGGCGATATCGTCGCGTTCGCTGGCCATGTTGTTAAGCGCGCCATGCGGTTTCACATGGCTAACCCTGGCCCCCACCGTCGCCGCCATGCCCTGCAAGGCGCCGATCTGATAGGCGATCATCGCCTCGATATCCGGCATGCTCATATCGATGCGCCGCCGGCCAAAGCCGGGTAGGTCGTTAAAGCCGGGATGCGCGCCGACGCTCACCCCCTTGTCGACCGCGTCCCGGATGACCCGGCTCATCACGT
>JAQBUJ010000256.1 GCA_027623845.1 Pseudomonadota bacterium | reverse complement strand
CACCTTGGCGGTGACCCCGACCACGCCCTTCACGTGCCCCGCCAGCTCCGCCGCCGAGGCTTCCCGCGCCTGTGCTCCAGCGGCGCTTGAGGTGGCTTCAACCCGGACCGTCATGCCGTCCATCCGACCATGCTTGGTCAGCAGGATCTGGTAATGCGGCGTCAGGCCAGCGCATTTCAGGATCTGTTCCTCGATCTGGGTTGGGAAGACGTTGACGCCGCGCAGGATGATCATGTCGTCGGAGCGACCGGTAACCTTCTCCATGCGCCGCATGCTCCGCGCCGTCCCCGGTAAGAGCCGGGTTAGATCGCGGGTGCGATAGCGGATGATCGGTAGCGCTTCCTTGGTCAGGCTGGTGAAGACCAGCTCTCCCAGCTCTCCATCGGGGAGCACTTGGCCGGTTTCGGGATCGATGACCTCGGGATAGAAATGATCCTCCCAGATGTGCAGACCGTCCTTGGTCTCGACGCATTCATTGGCCACGCCCGGACCCATCACCTCGGACAGGCCGTAGATGTCGACGGCGTGCATGTCGAAGGCCTGCTCGATCTCGGCGCGCATGGCGTTGGTCCAGGGCTCGGCGCCGAAGATGCCGACCTTGAGCGAGCTGGCGCGCGGGTCGAGGCCCTGGCGGCGAAACTCGTCGAGGATCGCCAGAATGTAGGATGGGGTAACCATGATCACGTCGGGCTTGAAATCCTCGATCAGGGTGACCTGGCGCTCGGTCATGCCGCCGGAAACCGGGACCGTCATACAGCCCAGGCGTTCGGCCCCGTAATGGGCGCCAAGACCGCCGGTGAACAGGCCATAGCCATAGGCGATATGCACGGTGTCGCCGGGTCGCCCGCCCGAGGCCCGGATCGACCGGGCGACCACATCGGCCCAGGTATCGATATCCTTTTGGGTATAGCCGACAACGGTGGGCTTGCCGGTGGTGCCGGAGGAGGCATGGACCCGAACCACCTGCTCCTTGGGCACCGCGAACAACCCGAAGGGATAGTTGTCGCGCAGGTCGGTTTTGATGGTGAAAGGAAACTTCGCCAGATCGCCAAGGCAACTCAGGTCGTCGGGATGCACCCCCGCCGCTTCGAACCCCTGGCGATAGAACGGCACGTTGTCATAGGCATGGCGCAGCGACCATTTCAGGCGCTGGAGCTGTAACGCCGCGATCTCGTCCCGGCTGGCGGTCTCGATCGGGTCAAGATCCTGTTTGCGCGGCGTCAGATCCAGCATGCGGTACCTCCCTTGGGCTTGATGGCCCTCTATCTACGCCGCATTGAGGCTAGGAGACAACGGGGGCGGCCTGTTGTATCAAGCGGGCAGGATCAACCCGCTTGACCAACCCGTTGGGGAGCCCGCATGGCATCGGACCGATCGACGCCGCCGGATATTCATGTCGCGTTCGGCACACCGATGCTGATCCGGCCGCATGCCGGCTCGGCGGCGCTGATCCAGGCGCTAGCGGCGCATATCCTGGATCTGCGTGCGGCGGATCAGGAGACCAAGCCGGTTTCACGCTCAGGCATCGGCGGTTGGCGGACCGGTGATGATTTCCTTGATGGAGCGGCGCCGGTGCTGGGGGAGCTTCGGGCGCTGGTATCCGGCGCGGTCCAAGAAGTGCTGGGCATGGCCGACGCCGGGGCGATCGAGGGGCGAATCACCCGGCTTTACGGCTGGGCCAATCTCAACCGAGTTGGCGATTACAACACCATTCACAGCCACCCGACCAGTCAGTGGTCCGGGGTTTATTATGCGGCGATCGGCGGGGCGGCGCCGGGGCGACCGTTGAGCGGGGTGATCGAGTTCCAAGACCCGCGCGGCGCGCCTCAGGCGCAGCCGTTTCCCGGTTTTGATTTCGCCAAGAAGCTGCGGTTGGTCCCGGAGGATGGGTTGATACTGGTGTTCCCGAGCTGGCTATTGCACATGGTGCATCCGTTCCACGGCGCGGGCGACCGGATCTCCATCGCTTTCAATTCGACCTACGTGTGAGGACAACGGAATGAGCAATGTCGGGATGATCGACCAAAAATTCCGCGACGCCGCCAGAGCGCTGGAAAGCCCGAAGATGGGAACCGAGGCGGTGGCCCCGCTGCTGTATGATCTGGTCATGTTGCACCGACCGCGGCGCATTCTTGAGGTCGGCGGCGGCCTTAGCACGTTGTATCTGCTGAAGGCGCTGGCGGATTCCACGGCGCGCGGCGAGGCTGAACGGGGTTTGATTGAACCTGGCGCGGGTGACCAGGGCGGGGGTGAACAGGAGGCGAGCCTGCTGGACCCGGCCTATCACAGCGCCCCGCCCCGCCCGGCGCGGCTGCACATGATCGACAATCTGGTGCATGGCGATACGACCGCCGGCAAGGTGATCGACACGGCGCGCCGCCTGGGTATCGACGCGCCGCTGCGGGTCCATGAGGCGGATTTCATCGGTTACGCGGACAAGCTGCCCAAGGACGAGCCGCCCTTCGACATGGTCTGGTTCGATTGCGGGACCATTGAGTATTTTCAGCATTTCCGCCGCGCATACTGGCCGCTGGTCAGCCGCAATGGCGGTCTGATCCTGATCCACTCGCTGGCGACGAACTTTCATGGCCAGATGTTCCTCTCGGAACTGAAGTTGGAGCAGGCGACCAAGTCGTTTTCCGATTTTGAGTTGCTGACGCTTATCGAGCCCCATAAACGCCGCCAGAACAGTGTCACGATGATCCGGCTGACCGGCGCCCTGCACACCCAGATCCACAGCGTCATGCCATAATCCAATAAGCTTTAGGCGGCTGCCGGGACGCCGCCTCGTAAGGTTGTTGCTGGAACGGCTTGCCTGTTAGGCTGCGGAGCAGATCGACAAGGCTTCCCGAAAGGACCCCGCCATGAGCCGCATTGTCACCATCGGAGCCGCGCAGATGGGGCCGATCGCCCCGGATGAGAGCCGTGAGAGCTGTGTCGCCCGGATGGTCGAGTTGATCCGCCAGGCCAAGTCGCGCGGCTGTACTTTCGTGGTTTTCCCGGAACTGGCGCTGACGACGTTCTTCCCGCGCTACTTTGAGGAAGACATCAGCCGCATGGATCATTGGTATGAGACCGAGATGCCGGGGCCGGCGACACGGCCGCTGTTCGAGGCTGCCTCCGAGGCCGGGATCGGCTTCTATCTCGGCTATGCCGAGCTGACACCGGACGGCCATCGCTACAACACCGCGGTCCTGGTGGACGGAACCGGACGGATCAACGGCAAGTACCGCAAGGTGCATCTGCCGGGCCATTCGCAATACGAACCACAGCGGCCGTTTCAGCATCTGGAAAAGCGCTATTTCGAGCCGGGGGATCTTGGGTTTGGGGTTTGGCGGCAACACGGCGGGATCATCGGCATGGCGATCTGCAATGACCGACGCTGGGCGGAAACCTATCGGGTGATGGGGCTGAAGGGCGCGGAGATGATCGTGCTTGGCTACAACACCCCGGACCTCAACACTTCCGGTCACGAGCCGAACCACCTGCGGATGTTTCATAACCATCTGGCGATGCAGGCCAACGCCTATATGAACGGCTGCTGGGTGGTCGGCGTCGCCAAGGCCGGGATCGAGGACGGCTGCATGTTGATCGGCGGTTCCTGCATCATTCAACCCTCCGGTGAGATCACCGCCGTCGCCACCAGCCTTGAGGACGAGTTGATCACCACCGCCGGCGATCTCGATCTGTGCAACATGCCGAAGGCGACGATCTTCAATTTCGCCAAGCACCGGCGGATCGAGCATTACGGTATCATCGCAAGCCAGACCGGCGCTGAGTTGCCGGCGGAACTGTCTGAGGCCGCGGAGTAAATCCCGCCTTTTAGATCATAAATCCGGCTAGGTTTCCGCCTCGGCTCGCGCAATCGCGATTTGTCGCGCGCGCCTGGGCGTTTTAAAACGATAGGGTAAAAGCCGGAACCTTGAACCTGGCGGCAGAAGGAGCCGAAAAGATGCGGCAAGTGCTGAAACAGCTCGCGCTGGTGTTGGCGATCACCGCCTGGGTGGCGTTCGCCTGGAGCGGCGCGGCTTGGGCGAAGACGTCCGGGGCGACAACGTCAGGCGCGACGCCGGGCGCTAAACGGGTGACCGTCACCGGTGAGATCGTTGATACCTGGTGCAACGTCACCATGATCATGTTCGCCGAAGGCTCGGCGCATTATCAGTGCGCCGTGTGGTGCGCCGTTGGCGGTATTCCGGTTTCGATCAAGGACGAAGATGAAAATGTCTATGTGGTGTTGCGGGTCGAGGGCGAACAAAGCAACGTCGCGGCCCCGAGCATCGTTAGAATTCAAGCGCATCAGGTGACCGTCGAAGGCGATCTGATTGAGCGGGACGGGGTCAAATACCTGCTGGTGACCCAGGTTGCCGATGATCAGGGGATCGTGAATCTATCGCACCAGGACACCGCCATCCAACCGTTCGGGAAATAGGGCCATGCGACAAGTTCTGATAATCCTGGCCGCTGTCCTGGCGCTTGTTGCCGGACCGGCCCAGGCGGCCAAGGAATGGGGCATCGACGGCGAGGAAGTCGCTCAGTTCGAGGCCAAGGCGGTCGACGTGCTCTGTGAGTTGACCGGCGATTGTCCGAAAAACTGCGGCGCCGGCAAGCGGCAGATGGGATTGCTGAGCGATGACGGCACGCTGCGCCTGGCGATCAAGAGCAACACCTTATTCGCCGGCGCGGTACTGGATTTGCTCGCCTGGTGCGGCAAGCGGGTCGAGGTTGATGGTCTGTTGATCAAGGCCGATCCGATGACCTTCTACATGGTGCAGCGGTTACGGGCGCCGGGCGCCAAGAAGTGGACCAACGCGCGGGCCTTCTCCAAGGCCTGGGCAACTGAGAACAAACAGAAAAACGCCAGTCGTTGGTTTCGCAAAGACCCGGCGATCAAGGCCTTGATCAAGGAATTCGGCCCGGTCGGCATTCCCGGCGCGACGATCCCGAAAGATTAAGCGCCGTGATGCGTTTTTTGGCGGGGCTGGTTGTCGTCCTGGGATTGTTCATCGCCGCGCCGACCAGCGCGCAGCGGGCGTTACCAGATTTGTTCGGCGGGCCGTTCACGTTGGTCGACCATGATGGCCGCGCGGTGAGCGAGCGTAGCTTCGCTGGCCGGCACATGCTGGTCTATTTCGGCTACACCTTTTGCCCGGATGTCTGTCCGACGGATCTGACCGCGATCGCGGCGGCGTTGGATGAGATCGGCCCGCTGGCGGGCAAGCTACAGCCGTTATTCGTCACCGTTGACCCGGCCCGCGATACCGCCGAGGTGATGCGCCGGTATGCTCTTTCGCTTCACCCGGCATTGCTCGGGTTAACCGGGACCGAGGCGCAGGTGGCTGGCGCGGCCAAGGCCTATCGGGTGCATCGCCGGATCTTTAAGGTCGAGGGCGGCGACGAGGACGATTACCTCGTCGACCATTCCTCGCTGACTTATCTCATGGGGCCGAACGGCCAGTTCGTTACCATGGTCCCGCACGGCACCGCGCCCGAGCGGATCGCCGCGCTGTTGCGGAAATATTTAACCCGCTAGC
>JAQBUJ010000255.1 GCA_027623845.1 Pseudomonadota bacterium | reverse complement strand
GATGCTGAAGCAGTCTTGATCAAGCTCCGGCACGAATTGCCAACAAATACCCACAAAAACCCGGTCCGGGTTTTCCGCTTTTTCAAACAGATCACGGATGGTCCACTGACATTCCGTGTCACGGTAACTCGCGATGTTGACGAAAATTCTCGGCTCAATCGTGCTCACATTGCCGCTCCGGAGATATCCGCTATTGGCCCGCAGACGCTCCGGGCAAAAACCGATGGTGAAAGTCTTCCGTCGTACACGCAAGCAATAGTCGCCGTCCGCATAAGATCCACGCCACGCGCCACCGCGTCGTCGCAGACCTAACCCGTTTACGGCGATCGAGCCATTTCCGGCTATTCCGGCTTTGACGCGATCTCGACCCCGGCCCAACCCTCGACAAGCTTGGCGACCTCGCTGAGATCGCGCTTAGCCCCGCCCTGGTGCATGGCGAGCATGAGTATTTGGCGGGTTTGCTGGCAGACGAACTGCGGCACCCCCTGCTTTTCCCCTTCCGCCAGCGCCAGATCGACATCCTTCATCAGAATTTCCAAAGCCGCGCCGAAGTCGAAGCTCCGGGTCATTACGCTTTGCGGTATGATCTGTTCGATGGCCGAGTTGCGCCCGGTGCCGGCTTGGATGGCTTCCAGCATGATCGCCGGATCGAGCCCGGCCTTCACCCCCATCGCCATCGCCTCGCTCGTGGCCACCAACGCGGTGGCGAACAGAATGTTGTTGGCGAGCTTGAGCACCTGGGCCAAACCCGGCTTGTCGCCGCAATACACCAACGTCTTGCCATAGGCTCTGAGATAGGGTTCGACCTCGTCGTAAACCTCTTTGGGTCCGGAGACCATCACCGACAAGGTCCCGGCCCTGGCGCCGGGCGGCCCGCCGCTGATCGGTGCCTCCAAGGTGGCGATCCCCTTGGCTGCCAAAGCCTCCGAGATCTCTATCGCAAAGGCCGACCCGGTGGTGCCGGCGCTAACGTAGACGCGCATCCTGCCGCCTTCGATTAAGCCGTCCGGCCCCAGAAGCGCCTTACGGATCGCCGCGTTCGACGGCAGCGAGCAGATGACGATCTCGGCTTTGTCCGCCAGATCCTTCGCCGAGCTCGCCGATTGCGCCTGGCGCTCCAACAGCGGCGCCATCGCCGCGTCGCTGATATCACGCACCACCAATTTATGCCCGGCATCCAACAACCGACCGGCCATCGGCTGACCCATGTTGCCAAGGCCGAGATATCCAAGTGTCGTGGTCATGGGTTTGTCCCCAATGGCTAGGTTCAGTCGATTGTCGAGAGCATCAGGGCTTACCAACCGCGCTTAGCAAAGCCGCGGTATCGAGGGTGCGTTGAGCTTTCTCGACGATCGGATAATCGACGAAATATCCGTCGATTTGGATCGACGCGACCCCGGCTTTCTCAGCCTCGGCAAAGGCGGCGACAACCTTGGTCGACCAGGCGACGCTTTCAGCGCTGGGGGTGAACGCGTCATTGGTCACTGGGACCTGATCCGGATGGATGCACATTTTTCCCTGGAAACCCAAGCTGCGAACAGTCTCACAGGAGGCTCGAAACGCCGCATGCTCCTTGAGGTGAATGAAAACCGGGTCCACCGGCGGCTCAAGCCGTCCCAACCGCGACGCCAGAACCATTTCCGAGCGAATGGGCAGCAGTTCCGCCTCTCCCAAAGACCAGTCCATGGCCAGATCCCGGGTATAGTCTCCGGCCCCAAAGGCAAAGCGGCGCACCCGCGCGCCGGCCCTGGCGAGATCGCGAATAGCGGCGGCACCCCTGGCGGTTTCAATGATCGGCATGAGGTCGATGCTACCCGGCGCCAACCCACGCTCGCGCTCAAGGTTGTTCAGCAACCAGTCGACGGATTTCAAATCCTCGACGCTCTCCAGCTTTGGCAGCACGATGCCATCCAAGTCGCTGGAGACGATGGCCTGGATATCGCCGTAGCAAAATTCAGTGTCATAAGCGTTCACCCGCACGAAGCCGGCGCAGTTTCGCGGTCGCGCCAGGGCTTGGCAAACCACCTCTCGTGTCGCGACCTTCTCGGCGATGGCCACGGCGTCCTCCAAATCGAGGATCACCGCATCGGCGCTAAGCCCGAACGCCTTTTCGACCCGCCGTTGGTGATTGCCGGGAGCAAACAGATAGGTCCGGTTCGCATGCCGTCTCATATCACACCGTCTTGATTGAGTTTCCGCCGTTGCTCGGCAGTGAGGCCCAGCTCTTCGCCGTAGATTGCGTCATTAGCCTCGCCGAGCGCCGGCCCCAGACTCGCCACCTCGCCCGGCGTAAGTAACAGTTTCGGAAACACCGCCGGAACCGTGATATCGCCAACGCCCGGAACCCTCACCGTCGTCATGCTCTCGCGCGCCTTGAAATGAGGGTCGGCGAAGATATCGGCGATGGAGTTGACGGCGCCGGCGGGCACGCCGTTTTCGGTACAAAGCTCAATCATCGCGGCGCGCGGCATCGATGTGGTCCACGCCTCGACCTCCGCCAACACCGTGTCCCGGTGGGCCAGGCGCACTTTTTGATCACCAAACTTCTCGAGCAGGTCGGGGCGTTGCATGGCGATGCTCAACCGCTCAAACATCTTGTCGGTGGTGCAGGCGATCGCGAGAAACTTGCCGTCGCCGGTCGGAAAATGTCCATGCGGGCAGGCGTTCACCGTCCCCGAGCCTTCCGGCTCTCGCACAAAGCCATCCATTGCATAACGCGGGGCTAGTTCATCCAAAGCGCGGAAAACGCTTTCATACAGCGAGCAATCAATAACCTGGCCCTGTCCCGTGGCGTCGCGATGCCTGAGCGCCATCATGATCCCGATGCAGCCGTTCATACCGGTCATATAATCGCCAAGCGACGTCGAGCCCGGCGTCACCGGCGTTTCGCCGGGATTGCCGGAGAGATAGGTAAGACCACCATAGGCATGGGCGATCCGCGCGAATCCGGGGCGGTCCTTATACGGACCGGTCTGCCCATATCCCGACACCCGCAGCAAGATCAGACCAGGGTTGATCGCGCTCAACTCCTCCCATCCAAGGCCCCATTTCTCCAGAGTGCCCGGCCGAAAATTCTCACAAACCACATCGGCGTCCTTAACCAGACGCTTGAGCAGGTCAGCGCCCTCGGGTTTACCGAGATTTAAGGTGATCGACCGTTTGTTCCGCGCCTCGGTCAACCAGGCGAGAGACTGGTTCGACGCCGCGCTTGGCGTCCCATAGCGACGCCATGGGTCGCCGCCATTGGGGTGTTCGACCTTGATAACCTCGGCGCCAAACTCTCCCATGATCGAAGCGGCGTGGGGTGCGGCGATGAAGCAGGCAATGTCGAGGACACGGACCCCTGTCAGTGGTTTTTGCGGCCCCGTCATCGGGCCTCACACCGCCGGGCGAACAGTGGTTTCAATCTTGAATTCATGCGTTGCCTCGCGGTTCGTTCGGCGAAAGTCCGTCCAGTCCCACCGATGCAAGACCAACGTTAACTTCGCCACCAATATGCGTATGCCGAAACTATAATCTCAGCTGGGCTCTGTAAATTGACCGAACGCTCGGATCAAGCTGGCGATAACCAACAGCGCTCACCGACGATCCATTGCCTCACCCCGCCGCTCTTCTATCATGCCTCGGTCCTTATCCAGCCTACAGGTTGAACGCAGCGGCACGGAGCATGACATGGCCTATGATATTCTGATTAAGAATGGATCCCTGGTTGATGGCACCGGCGCCGCAGCGTTCCATGGTAATGTCGCGATAGCCGACGGCAAGATTGTCGGGGTAGGCGACGTCGACGGCCTGGCGGATAAAGTGATTGACGCCAGTGACTGCGTGGTTTCTCCCGGCTTCATCGATCCGCATACCCATTATGACGCGCAGATCTGTTGGGACGGCGCGGTTACCCCCTCGTCCTGGCACGGCGTGACCAGCGTGGTGATGGGCAATTGCGGTGTCGGCCTTGCCCCATGCAAGCCAGAGGCCCGCGAGATCGCGATGCACGACTTGGTGAATGTCGAGTCCATCCCCTACGAGGTTCTGAACCAGGGCATCACCTGGGACTGGGAAAGCTTCCCCGATTATATGGACGCCGCCGAGCGTCGAAATCCCTCGCTCAACCTTGCGTTCCTGGCCCCGCTGACGCCGTTTCGCCACTACGTCATGGGCGAGGAATCCATGGAGCGGGCGGCGACGCCCGAGGAAACCCAGGACATCAAATCGCTGCTTGGCGAGGCGATGGACGCCGGCGCGTTCGGGATCTCCAGCACCACCTTGAACCAGCATCTGGGGTTCAATGGCCGCCCGCTTGCCTGTCGCATGGCCAGCAACGACGAGCTGAAATCCTACGCGAATGTTCTGAAGGAAAAAGACAAGGGAGCGATCGAGATCGCCCTGACCCGTCAGATCGCGGTGCTCGACGACGATCAATACGACACCCTGGACATGTTGCTGGCGGAAAGCGGCAGGCCGGTCACCTTCATCGCCATGTTCGACCGTGACGACATACCCGAAGCGGTGCGGGACACGTTGCGCAAGGCGGCTCCGTTGATCGAGCGGGGCGCCCGACCGCAAACCTCGCCATTGCCGCTGACCCGCGAGGTCAATATGCGCAGCCCGTTCTCCTTCGCCTCCTTTCCATCGTGGAACCGGGTATTCCAAGACAAATCAAAAGAGGCTCAGGCCGCAGTCTATGCCGACACCGCCTTCCGCGATCAATTCCGAGAGGAGTTAAAGAAGCCGCTCAGCTTCGGCAATTGGGAACGGGTCACCCTGCACGAGGTGTTCAACCCCGAACTGAAACAATACGAGGGCCGGACCGTCGCAGAGATCGCCCGCGCCCAAGGCAAGGATGGTGTGGATGCCTTCCTCGATCTGACTTTGGCCGATGATCTGCGCCTCGAATACACCATGGCGACCTTCAACAATCGCACCGACCGGATGGTTGAAATCCTGAACAATCGGGACATGCTGCTGGGATTGGGCGATGGCGGCGCCCATGTGGATATGCTCTGTGATTCAGGCTACCCGACCTACCTGTTGGGCACCTGGGTGCGCGAACAAGGCGCCCTTTCGCTCGAAGAAGGCGTGCGACGGCTAACGACCGATCCGGCTGACTTTTTCGGCATCAAGGATCGCGGCCGTCTGCAAACCGGCTTGGCGGCCGATATCACGATTTTCGATCCCGCCACGATCGGCTCATCCAATCGCGGCGAACGGCGTTTCGATCTACCCGGCGGCGGCAAACGCATGGTCATGCCATCGCGGGGCGTGGAATGCGCAATCGTCAATGGCGCGATCACCTATGCCGACGGCATGCTTTCAGGCGCACAGGCCGGCATGGTGTTGCGATCCTAGTGGATTGAGCACAACGGATCGATCGCGCACAGCGAGCGCGCTGGAAGTCGCCATCGCTTTGTCGTAAACCGGTCGGCGACAGGACTGATCACGACCGGGGCGAATCGCGCAATGGCTTATGAGAAAATAGCGGTTACCGGCGGCGCGGGCCTGCTCGGCTCTCACGTCATGCGCCGTCTCGCCGGCAAGGCCCACCTGACAAGCATCGACAGAAAGCC
>JAQBUJ010000254.1 GCA_027623845.1 Pseudomonadota bacterium | reverse complement strand
GCCTTTGCGAGGCCGCCTTCGACTTCGCCGAGACCGTGCTCAGCCCTGGCGGCAGTTTCGTCGCCAAGGTGTTCAAGGGCGGCAGTGAGCGAGATTTGTTGCTGCGAATGAAACGATCTTTCGGCTCGGTGCGCCACGCCAAGCCGGCGGCGAGCCGCGCCGAGTCGCCGGAAACCTATGTGGTGGCGATGAACTTTCGCGGCTCTGGCGCTGACTCCTAGCAGGGCCGCAGTCCATGCGCGCCAAGGCCTGGAGCGCCAGCGCGGGGCGGCGATGAAATGCCGCTTGGATCGTGCGCGTGTAGCTGTATAGTGCGCCGCCACCGATCCTTGCGGAGGCCCCCATGCAAATTCGTGACGCCTTGACCTTCGACGACGTGCTCCTCGAGCCGGCGCGCTCGTCGGTATTGCCCGCGTCAGTGAAGACGGCGACCCGGCTGACAGCGGAAATCATGCTGGGCATTCCGGTGATTTCCGCCGCCATGGATACAGTGACCGAAAGCCGTCTGGCGATCGCCATGGCGCAGCTCGGTTCGCTTGGTGTGATCCATAAGAACATGACGGTCGAACGCCAGGCCGCCGAGGTTCGCGCCGTTAAGAAATTCGAAGCCGGCATGGTGGTCAATCCGGTGACCATTCACCCCGACCAAACCTTGGCCGATGCGTTGGATTTAATGGAGCGTCATAAGATCAGCGGCATTCCCGTCGTGCGCCGGCGTACCGACCGGCTTGCCGGTATCCTGACCAATCGGGATGTCCGTTTTGCCACCGACCGCAGCCAGTTGGTGCGCGAGTTGATGACCAAACGGGTTATCACCGTCTCGGAGGACGTCACCTCGGGCGAGGCGCGACGATTGTTGCATAAGCATCGATGGTGATCAAAAATGCGTCGGGCTGATCACGGTGAAAGACATTGAGAAGGCGGAAAACCACCCCGATGCCTGCAAGGACGCTCAGGGCCGGTTGCGGGCCGCGGCGGCCACCGGGATTGGCGATGAGGGGTTGGCCCGGGCCGAAGCCCTGTTCGATGCCGAAGTGGACCTGATCGTGATCGACACCGCGCATGGCCATTCCGAGAACGTTCTGAATTCAGTGAACCGGATCCGCAAGCTATCCAATTATACCCAAATCATCGCTGGCAACGTCGCCACCGGAGATGGCGCCCGGGCCTTGATCGACGCCGGCGCCGATGCGGTCAAGGTGGGCATCGGCCCGGGGTCGATCTGCACCACCCGGATGGTCGCCGGGGTCGGGGTGCCACAGTTGACGGCCGTGGTCGACGCGGTGGCGGTCTGCAACAAGGCTGGGATTCCGGTGATTTCGGATGGCGGTATCAAATATTCCGGTGATTTGGCCAAGGCGATCGCCGCCGGCGCCGATTGCGCGATGATCGGTTCGCTGTTCGCCGGTACCGATGAGAGCCCCGGGGATGTCTATCTGTATCAAGGGCGGTCGTATAAGGCGTATCGCGGCATGGGCTCAATCGGCGCCATGGCCCGCGGCTCGGCGGATCGCTATTTTCAGGAAGAGGTTTCCGATCACCTCAAGCTGGTGCCCGAAGGCATTGAGGCGCAGGTGCCTTACAAGGGCGCCATCTCGGCCGTGGTGCATCAGCTGATCGGTGGATTGAAGGCGGCGATGGGCTATACCGGCAACGCCACGATCCAAGACATGCAGAGTGGCTGTCGTTTCTTGCGTATCACCAATGCCGGCCTTCGCGAAAGCCACGTGCATGACGTTGCGATTACCCGCGAAGCGCCCAACTATAGGCCTAATCTATGACCCCTGCCGCCCGGATCGCAGCGGCGATCGAAGTGCTTGAGGCGGCCGATCGCGAGAAGGTCGCGTCGGATCGGATCCTGTCTGAGTTTTTTCGCCGTCGGCGCTATGCCGGCTCGAAAGACCGGGCGGCGGTCAATGTCCGGGTCTATGGCGCGGTCCGGCGACGCATGCGGCTGGACTGGTGGCTGGCGCGGAGCGGGATGGAGGCGACGCCGCGGACGCGGATCCTGGCCGACCTCGCCCTGACCGACGGGATTTCAGCGGAAGAGGCGGCGGGCATGTTCGATGCGTCGGAACACGGTCCAGCAGCGCTGAGCGAGGCGGAGAATGCGCTTTACGGTCAACTTCTGGGCCAGCCGCTGGAGCACCCGGACGCCCCGGTTTGGGTTCGCTGCGAGTGCCCGGAATGGATCGCGGATCGATTGGCGCCGGTGCTGGCGGAACGGTTCGAGAGTTGCCTCGACGCCTTGAGGCAGGAAGCGCGGTTCGATCTGCGGCTCAACCCGATCATCACCAGCGATCGCGACACCATGCAAATCACCCTGGCCAAGGCCGGCCTGGAGACCGAGCCGACGGCCTATTCGCCGCTCGGTTTGCGCGCCAAGACGCGGCGGCGGGTCGATGGCATGAAGCCGTTCAAGCACGGGGTGATCGAGGTGCAGGATGAGGGGGCGCAGTTGGCCTCTTTGCTGGTCGGTGCTGAGCCGGGTATGCAGGTGGCCGATTTTTGCGCCGGCGCCGGCGGCAAGACCTTGCTGGTGGCCGCCACCATGGCCAACAAGGGGCGGGTGCTGGCGATGGATGTCGGGGCCGAGCGTTTGGAGCGGGCCGGGCCGCGGATCAGTCGCGCCAAGCTACACAATGTCGAGCGCCGAGTGTTGAAGAGCGAAGAGGACCGATTCCTCAAGCGTTGGAGCAAGCGGTTCGACCGGGTTCTGGTCGATGCGCCCTGTACCGGGGTTGGTACCTGGCGACGCACCCCGGAGGCCCGGATGCGCTATGGCGAGGCGGATTTGGCCGACATGACGGCGCTGCAGGACCGGATTCTCTCCAGCGCGGCGCGTCTGACCAAGCCTGGAGGGCGGTTGATTTATGTAACATGCTCGCTATTGGCCGAGGAAAACGAAGCGCGTGTGACCGCCCTTTTAGCGCGCCGAAAGGACTATGACGTCGTGCCGATCGCCGATGTCTGGCGCGATACGGTGACCGCTCTAGGTGGTCCGGAATGCCCGGAAACCGGGGAATTTTTACGCCTCACGCCGGACCAGCACGGCACCGACGGGTTCTTCGTCGCCGTGCTGCAGCGCCACGAGGCGGAGCCGGGAGCCAACGAAGAGCCTGAGAAGAGCGCCGAATAACCTGCGTTCGGCGATGGACAGCCCGTGTTGCACCCCGGTAATCTGTTCGAACATATAATTACCCGTGGGGCCGCGCAGTGTCTGGCTCGTTCAATATCGATATTCGTCCGGCGCTCACCTCTGACGCCGCCGGGATCTCCAAGGTGCAGGTCGAGGCATGGCGCGACGCCTATGTCGGGATTTTGCCGGACCAGTCGTTGATTGATATGAATCCCGGCAAGGCGACGCCGCGCTGGATGCGGATCATCGTGCAAATGAACGATGCACGGCAGTTCTGCGTTGCTGAATACGAGGGCAAGATCGTTGGTTTCTGTCACGGCGGCACGCAACGCCGGGTATTGGACCCGACGCGGCGGCGGCGGCCGGGGGCCGCTGAGATTTACACCTTGTACGTCGATCCGAATTTCCAGGGATTTGGCATCGGCTCGGCGCTGATGTTTCGGGTTTCACAACACTTGGGTGAGGCCGGCTTTACGTCGCTGGCTCTTTCAATGCTGAGCGGTAACAGAATCGCCCGGCGGTTCTACGAGCATCTCGGTGGGATCGCCGGAGAAGAATCGCCGAGCGTGGTGATGGGGATCCCAACCAGCGAGGTTCTGTATCGTTGGCCGGATATCGACTCGCTCATGGAGCGTCTTGAAGCGGTGATGGGCTGAAGGTTTCGAGACGCTGATACGGTCTCGGCGCGCCCGAGATGGAACCGACCGCCACCCCGCTGTTTTCTCCGTCTTGCCCGAACCACGCCCCGCGCGTATTGTCCATCGCCTCCAGAAACTGTCCCGAGGCGTCCCGCCCATGACTGACCGCATCCTGATCCTCGACTTCGGTAGTCAGGTCACCCAATTGATCGCGCGCCGGGTGCGGGAAAGTGGCGTTTATTGCGAAATTCTGCCGTTTAACGTCGATCCCAAGCGGATTGAGGCGTTCGGCGCCAAGGGCATTATTCTGTCCGGCGGCCCGGCTTCGGTGCTGGAGATCGACACCCCCAGGGCCCCGGATATCGTGTTTGATTCGGGGTTGCCGGTGCTCGGTATCTGCTATGGCCAGCAGACCATGTGCGCCCAGCTTGGCGGACGGGTCGAACGCTCGGAGCAACGCGAGTTTGGTCGCGCCGAGGTTGATGTCGCTGAGGCTTGCGGGTTGTTTGCTGGGACTGGCGAGAATTCCTGGATGCCCGGCAACCGCGAGCTGGTCTGGATGAGTCATGGCGATCGGGTGATCGAACTACCACCCGGCTTTCGCGTGGTTGGTCGCAGCGGCGGCGCGCCGTTTGCCATCATTGCCGATGACCAGCGCCGCTATTACGGCACCATGTTCCACCCGGAGGTCGTACACAGCACCCACGGAGCGGAATTGTTGCGGGGTTTTACCCATGGCGTCGCCGGCTGCACCGGCGAGTGGACGATGGCGGCGTTTCGCGCCCAAGCGGTTGCGGCGATCCGCCAGCAGGTCGGCTCGGCCAAAGTGATTTGCGGGCTTTCCGGCGGCGTCGATTCCTCGGTCGCCGCGGTGCTGATCCATGAGGCGATCGGTGATCAGCTGATCTGCGTCTTCGTCGATCACGGTTTGCTGCGTAAGGGCGAGGCGGATGAGGTGGTGGCGCTGTTCCGCGATCATTACAACATTCCGCTGATCCACAAGGATGCCAAGGATCTGTTCCTCAACGCCTTGGCCGGCGTTAGCGACCCCGAGGTCAAGCGGAAGACCATCGGTGGGTTGTTCATTGATGTTTTTGACGCTGAGGCGAACCGCATCAAGGGCGTTGAGTTCCTGGCCCAGGGTACGTTGTACCCCGATGTGATCGAGAGCGTCTCATTCATCGGCGGGCCAAGCGTCACCATCAAGTCGCATCACAATGTCGGTGGTCTGCCGGAACGGATGAAGCTGAAATTGGTCGAACCGCTGCGCGAGCTTTTCAAGGACGAGGTGCGCGATCTCGGGCGCGAGCTGGGCCTGCCGGAAAGTCTGGTTGGCCGCCACCCATTCCCCGGTCCCGGGTTGGCGATCCGTATCCCTGGCGATATCACGCCGGAGAAACTTGAGATCCTGCGCAACGTCGACGCTGTCTACCTCGATGAGATTCGCAAATCCGGACTTTATGACGAGATCTGGCAAGCCTTCGCGGTGCTGTTGCCGGTGCGCACGGTTGGGGTGATGGGGGATGCCCGGACCTATGAGCATGCCTGCGCGCTTCGGGCGGTCACCTCCACCGACGGTATGACCGCCGACTACTATCCGTTTCCGCATGATTTCCTCGGCCGCGTGGCGACCCGGATCATCAACGAGGTGCGCGGTATTAATCGGGTGACCTACGACATCACATCGAAGCCGCCCGGAACAATTGAGTGGGAATGAGTATCGTTTGGCGTTGATATACCAGGGTCACTCCAGAACCCGAAATCCCTGGTGTGAGATGACGCGAAAATTATC
>JAQBUJ010000253.1 GCA_027623845.1 Pseudomonadota bacterium | reverse complement strand
TCGTCTCCGACATGATTTGAACTGACGGCGAGGTTGGCGCTTTCGCTTAACTCAAATCGGCTCAGATCAGTTCCATGCTGCGGGATGGCTGCCGAGCGGCGCCGGGCCGAGGTCCCAGCGCGGCGGTGTTTCAGAAAGAATTTCCGGTGATTTCACATGGCTGACCTTACCCCAGGGCGAGTCATGCTGCTCCAGTAAATCAGTGATATCCGCCGCATCGGGGTTCTTCACCGCCATCCCGTCGACCCGGCCCAGCCCATCGACCCAGCGTCCGGTTTGCGCCAACGAGACCCGCACCATCCAGGACCCGCCCTCTTCGGCGCGTTTTTTCAGGGCAAGCATGGCGCCAAAAGCCGCCAGATAGCCGGTGCCGTGATCCAACGCCTGACAGGGCAGCGGGTGCGGCTTGCCGGTGCCTGCCGCCATCATCCCCTCATGCACGATGCCGCTGGCGCATTGGGTCAGGCTGTCAAAGCCACGCCAAGTCTTCCACGGCCCCTCATGGCCATAGGCCGACAGGGTTACGTAAACGATACCAGGGCGCAGCGCCGCCACGTCCGTCGGGCTAAACCCCCGCTCGGTGATCGTCCCGGGCCGGTAGCCCTGCACAAAAACGTCGGCGTCCCGCACCATGCCACGCAGGGTCTCGCGCTCACGCTCCTCACGCAGATCGAGAAACGCCGAACGCTTGCCGAACCCAGTATCCATCACCAGCGCCTCGAGGAACGGCAAGTGCTTGGCGCCAATGCGGATCACCTCGGCGCCATGCGAGGCCAGGGTGCGACCGCAAACCGGCCCGGCGATCACCTTGGTCAGATCCAGAACCCGGACACCGGACAATGGCCGCTCGGCATCGTCGGGCAACGGCTCCGGTGGCGCCTCGCCGATCTTGATCAACTCAAACACCGGTAGACCGGCAAGTGCTTGGGCTTGGGGATGCGCCTTCCATTCCTCCGGCGAGCGGATCAGCGCGACACAAAGCCGGTCCTCGCGACAGCGGGTCTCCAGCGCCAGTCCATCCCACTGGGCCACCGCCGCCTCAACCTCGGCCCGGTCGTTGTTACAGCCCAGAACCTTCAAAACGCCGTCACGCAAATGCGGAAATTGGCAGTGCAACTGCACCCAACGATCGTCGCGGGTTTGGTAATAACCGGAAACCGCCGCGAAGAAATCCTCGGGCTCTCGGCCGATGACGGTCGTATAGAGCTCGCTGCGAAACGACACTGCCGCGTCGCGCATCGAGAGCGAGACTTTTTGCCGCCGGCCCGTGCGGCTTCGCCAAAGCTCCACCGCCGCCAGAGAGGCGGCGCCGATCGTCGCCTGAGCCGCTGTGCCAACCCGAAAGACCGAGGAGAGAGCCGGATCATCGCCGGTCAAGGTAATATCGTTCAACGCGCCGGGGTCGCCGCCGCCGACGGCCCACAGATCGGTCAGGGTCTGCATCGCGCTTGGCGCAACTTTATCAAGCATTGTCAATCCCTTACCATTAGCCCACGGGGCAGGTCGGCCAAACCTTCACGGCCCGTTGACGTGTTCACGAAACTCTCGGTGAGCGCCAGGCCCCAATCCTTCATCCATAACCCGGTCCGCTCGCCGGGCCAAAGAAGACTCGCCCCCTTAAATTCAGCCAACAAAAAGCAAACGGGCCGCCCGTCGCCGGACGGCCCGCGCTTACACAACGTCTCTATTCAGCGGCCGCAGCAGCTGGTGCGTCAACCATCCGGGTCGCGAAATCCGCCGGAGCGACGATCTCAAGCACCTCGAAATCCTTCGAGCAGCCGACCTCGCGATGCGCAATGCCCGGGCGCTGGTTGATGCAGTCACCCTTCTCGATGCGCCTGACGCCGATGCCTTCATACTCAAACTCAGCCCAGCCGTTCAGCACCATGACGAACTGAAAGGTGCAGTCATGGACGTGCCAATGCTGCACTTCGTCGGTCATTTCCTTGCCGTTCGCCTTGCCGATATGGGCAACGTAATCACCCTTGCTGGAATCCTTGAAGCCGAGATCCCGGTACTCAAAAATCTCGCGCAGGCCAGGCGTCCAAACCGCGTCGGTAGCCTTGTTGTGTGAGAATTCCCAATTGTCGGTCATGATGTCCTCCCGTGCTGGCGTGCCGGTCGCACGCATTATTCTGATCAAAGCTTAGCACCGGTTTATCGGGGGGCCGAATCGCAATCACCCAAAACCGAGCGGCATTGCATATTTGATCGCTTCGGCGACGGTTCGTCGAGTAGAGGCCGCAACGAATGACCCGACTGCTCGGAAAGCTGAAAACGCAATCACTACCGTCGTTTGGCTGTCTGGATCGCCCGCCAAACCGTCTCGGCGGTGGCCGGCATCTGGATATGGTCGATACCCAGCGGTGTCAGCGCATCGAGAACGGCGTTGATAATGGTTTGCGGCGCGCCAATGCAGCCGGCCTGCCCCGAGCCTTTAACGCCAAGCAGATTGGCGGCGGTCGGCACGCCTTCCAGATGGGTTTCGAAGGCCGGCAGATGCGTCGCCCTGGGCACGGTATAATCCATCAATGAGCCGGACAGAAGTTGCCCCGATTCCGCATCATAGGCGACGCGTTCCATCAACGCCTGACCAATCCCCTGAGCGACGCCGCCATGGACCTGACCCTCGGTCAGTCTTGGGTTCACCAAAGTGCCGTAGTCGTCGACCATCAGATAGCGCAGCAGATTAACGACGCCGGTCTGCGGGTCGATCTCAACCTCGGCGGCATGGCAGCCGTTCGGGAAAGTGAAAGGCACCTCCTCGCGCACCACGAAGCTATCGAGGCCGGCGCCGTCAAAATCCGCGGCCACGTCCTGATTGCGCGCCGCTGCGGCAACCTCAAGCAAGGTTACCGAGCGATCGCTGTCCAGCACGGTGAAGCGCCCATCGATATAGGCGAGCGCCGCCGCCTCGGCCTGCAGCAGGGTCGCCGCCACGGCCCGCGCCTTGGCCAAGACCGCGTTGATCGCTAATACCATGGCCCCGCCGCCCATATGCATCGAGCGGGCGCCGCCATGACCATGGCCGATCCGGATCTCGGCGGTATCCGACTGGATATAGTCGAAGGCGTCCATCGCCAGTCCCAAACGATCGGCGGCGATCTGCCGATAGGCGGTTTCGTGGCCCTGGCCATTCGACTCGGTGCCGACGCGCAACTCAATTCGCCCGGCGTTGGTAAAGCGGATTTCGGCGCCTTCCTGAGGGGCGCCGCGCGCGGTTTCCAAAAAGCATCCGAACCCGAGGCCGCGCAGCTTGCCGGCAGCCGCTGAGGCGGCGCGGCGCGTCTCAAAGCCCTCCCGATCGGCGTAGCCAACCGCGTCCTCGACATTGCGCCGAAACCGCCCGCTATCAAGAGCCATACCTTGGGCCGTGCGATGCGGAAACCGGTCGATCGCATTCAGCAGGCGCAGGGCCACCGGATCAAAACCACAGCGGCGCGCGGCAGCATCGATTAGCCGCTCGATGATGAAGTTTGCTTCCGGCTTACCGGCGCCGCGATAGGCGTCAATCGGGGCCATATTGGTGAACACCCCGGTCGAATGCATGTGGATAACCGGAATGTCGTAAACCCCGCCCATTGCCGTCGGCGATGAAACAGTGGACGCCCCCGGCCCGGCCGCCGAGAGATAACCGCCCATATTGGCGACCAAATCGGCGTCCAAAGCCAAAAACCGACCCTCGGAGTCAAGGGCCAACCGCGCCGCGGTCCGAATATCTCGGCCATGGGTGGCGGCGGCATGGTCCTCGCCGCGTTCGGCCACCCATTTCACCGGCCGCTCATGACGCCGTGCCGCCCAAAGCAGCAGCACCCATTCAGGATAGAGGAAATTCTTCAACCCGAAGCCGCCACCGACATCCGGCGCAGAAAGTTGAATTTTTTGCTCGGAAACCTTGAACACTGCGCTCGCCAACTGGGCGCGGATCGCATGCAATCCCTGGGCGGTGCAGGTCAGCTGCATGACGCCGCTGGCGGTATCATACTCGCCGATGCCCGCCCGAGGCTCCACCGGGGCCGCCATCACCCGGTTGTTGACGAGATCAAGCGCCACCACATGAGCCGCCGAGGCGAAGGCGGCGCGCATGGCGTCGGGATCGCCTTTCTCGAACCGATACGCGACATTGCCCGGCGCCTGTCGCCACAGCAAAGGCGCGCCCTCGGCCAACGCTGCGTGGGCGTCGGTCACCGCCGGCAGAGGCTGATAGTCGATCTCGACCCGTTCCGCCGCCTCGATCGCCGTTTGTTGGCTTTCGGCGATCACCAGAACCACGGGATCGCCAACATGGCGCACCCGATCCCTGGCAAGGGCATAGCGTGGTGGAATAACCAGCGGGGTCTTGGCTTGGAACTGGGCGATGCAAGGCAATGCGCCGACGCCGTCGGCGGCCAAATCGGCCTCGGTATGAATAGCGACCACCCCGGTTATCTCCGCCGCCGCCGTGACATCGATGCGGAGAATTTCGGCATGCGCGTGAGGCGAGCGGATAACGACGGCATGCAATTGGCCATCGCGATCCAGATCCTCGACAAAGCGCCCCGCGCCGGTCAAAAACCGGTGATCCTCAAGACGAAGGACGGATTTTCCTGACATCAAATCGACCACGACATGCTCCCCTGATTGGCGAAGATCAGGATAGCGAACAACAGGTTGACTGTCCCGTCGACGTTTTGCTCATTGTCGCACAAAGCGAGTCGCAAACGACAAAGGCCCCCAACCGGGGGCCTTGACAGGAAACGTTGTTCAGCCCGAGGGGCTTAGAACGGATCCTTCACTTTGAGCACCTGACGACCGCGATACATGCCGGTCTTCAGATCGATATGGTGCGGGCGATGCAATTCGCCGGTATCCGGGCTTTCCACATAAGCGTCGGCCTTGATGGAATCGTGCGAACGGCGCATGCCGCGCTTGGACGGTGTGGTTTTCCTCTTCGGAACAGCCATGGCTGCAATCCCCTGGTCTACTATCGAGGTGGGCTCGGTACGCGGCGGGCCGCTTCCCACCAGCTGAACGGTCAGCGGGCTCTATTAGTGGTATTGCCCAGCGGAGGCAAGGGAAAACCCGCTTTATTCGAATTCGATGATCGGTTGGTCCACCGCGAGACTGGACCCGGCGACGGCGTGGACCTTGGAGACCACGCCGTCCCGCTCGGCGCGCATCACATTTTCCATCTTCATCGCCTCGACGATGGCGAGTTCCTGACCGGCCTTGATCGCCTCGCCCTCGGACACCGCGACAGAGACCAATAGCCCAGGCATCGGCGAGAGCAGGAAGCGGGACATATCCGGCGCCTGCTTGATCGGCATCAGCTCAAGCAGCGCCGACACCCGCGCCGGGACCACTTGAACACGCCGCTCGGAACCACCGTGACTGAGCCGGTATCCGGTGCCGTCGCGTTCGACCTGGATCACCAGGGCCGCCCCATCAACCGTGCCGTCAAAGACTTTGACCGTCGGCCCGCAATTCCCGCGCACGGCATGGGTTTCACCATCCAGGGTGACGTCATAGCCGCCATCGACCGTGGTGACGGCGGCGGCAACCTTGATCTCGCCATCACGGATCACCAAGC
>JAQBUJ010000252.1 GCA_027623845.1 Pseudomonadota bacterium | reverse complement strand
ATATGTATACCATAATCGCGCAGTGCTGGCGTCAAATGAACGGTTCACCTGGGAAATGCGGGTTAATATTTCATTGTTACCGAATAATAAATTATATTGCATACACAATTCTGTTATTGTTTATTTTATGCCTGATGGTGCCTTGGGGGAGGTGACGGTTAGAGATGGAGACTTTTGTCGGGCGACTTGAATTAATGCTTGAGCGAATCAACACGCCGATTCTGGCGGTGTGTCGGTGGTTGGCGGTGACGCTCCTGGCGGTGATGACCGTGATTATCCTCGCCAGTGTGTTTTTCCGCTATGTGCTGGATGACGCGCTGCCCTGGTCCGAGGAAATCGCCAAATATCTGATGGTATGGCTAACCTTCATCGCCGCCCCTCTGGCCTTCCGGATGGGGTCCCTGGTCTCCATTCAAGCCCTGCCGGACGCGTTAAGTGGCTGGAAGAACGAGTTGTTACAAATAATAATACAAATTATTATTATCGTGTTGATGATAATGTTTATCGATATTGGAATATTTCTTACCAAAAATGCGATGATACAGCGCGCCTCTTCGATTGATTTTTCAATAGCCTATGTCTATGCTTCGATGCCTCTCGGCGCCTTCCTGATCCTTTTGGTGGCGCTGCAGTATCTGCTGGAAGCCTTTAGACGGCTGCTGAGCGGTGATCCGAGGCCAAAAGATCCCGACGAGCCCGGCATCGTGCCGATCGCTGAATAGGGGCGGGGATTCGTCTGATGGCATTACTGTTCTTCTGGGTATTCATCGGCGCGATGGCCATTGGCGTACCAATCGTGTTTTCCCTGGGTTTTGCCCCGCTGGTCGGGTTCCTGGTCGCCGATAAAACGATTTTTCTGAACATGATCGTCCAGCGCACTTTCGCCGGCATCAATCAGTTCCCGCTACTCGCCATCCCATTCTTCATATTGGCCGGAGAAGTGATGAACCAGGGCGGCATCACCCTCAGCCTGGTGCGCTTCGCCAATACGCTGGTTGGACATCTCAGGGGCGGTCTCGCCCATGTCAATATCGTCACCAGCATGCTGTTCGCCGGCCTCAGTGGTTCTGCGGTCGCCGATACCTCGGCCATCGGCTCGATCCTGATCCCGGCGATGGAAAAAGATGGCTATAGCCGTAAGTTCGCGGCGGCGGTCACGGCTGCTTCCTCAGTCATCGGGCCGATCATCCCGCCGAGCATTATTATGGTGATCTACGCCTTCATGATGAATGTCTCGGTTGCCGGCCTGTTTGCTGCCGGCATTGTTCCAGGGCTGGTCGTCGGCGCCGGGTTGATGGTGGTCACCGCGATCATTTCCAAGCGCCGCAACTACCCCAAGGCCGACAAACGCGCCAGTTTGAAGGAAGTTGGCGGCGCCGCCGGCGATGCGTTCCTGCCGTTGCTGACGCCGGTGATCATCCTCGGCGGCATTCTTGGCGGCGTTTTCACGCCGACGGAGGCCGCGGCCGTGGCGGCGGGTTACGCGCTTATTCTCAGCCTGTTCGTGCTACGGACGCTGACGCCGAAAGACCTACCGGCGATCTTCACCCGAGCCGCAATCGCCTCGGCGGCGATTCTGCTGGTTGTCGGAACCGCCACCTCCTTTGCCTGGATCGCCACCCTGTCCCAGGTTCCGAACATGCTCAGCGAATTAATCTTTACGCTCTCCGACAACCCTTATCTGCTGTTGTTCCTGATCAATATCTTTCTGCTTTTGGTCGGGATGTTTCTCGATGCCGGCCCGGCGATCCTGATCCTGGGGCCAATTCTCGCGCCGACAATGATTCAGCTCGGCATCCACCCGTTGCATTTCGCGATCATCATGTGCGTCAATTTGACGGTCGGGTTGGCGACGCCGCCGATGGGCCTGATCCTGTTCGTCACCTCCAGCATCACCCGGCTGGGCGTCGAGGTTATCGCCAAGGAAATGTTGCCGTTCCTGGCGGTGGAAATCGTGGTCATCTTCCTGATTACCTATTTTCCAGCCCTGTCGATGACCCTCCCCAAACTGCTTGGGTTTTATTAGATCGGATTTCATTAGAGGAGACGCCGACGGCATTTTCAGCCGAATCCGCTTAACCGAATTTAACCAGCAAGGAGGTTCGTTATGCGTACACATGCAGCCCTATCAACCCTCATGGCGACAAGTTTCGCCGTCGTCATGGCGATGTTCAGCCCGACGCCGGCAATCGCCCAGGAATTCACCATCAAGATCGGCCATATCGCCTCTACCGATGACGAAGACCACAAGGGCGCCCTGGTTTTCCAGGAATATGTTCAAGCCCAAACCAATGGTCGGGTTAAGGTCGAGATCTATCCGGGCGGTACGCTGTGCGGTAACTTCCGCCAATGCCTGGAAGCGGTGCAAATCGGCGCCGTCGAGATCACCGGCACCACCGTCGGCGGCGCTGCGAACATTCTGCCTGAACTGCAGGTGACGGATCTCCCCTATATGTTCCCGAATGACCGGGTCGCCGAAAAGGTCATGCGCAGCGAGTTCATGGGCAAGGTCCGCTCCGCCATGTTGGAGAAGACCGGCACCCTGCGCCTCATGGGCTTGAACAACACCGGCGGTTGGCGTGATTTCTTCACCACCGAGAAAACCATTAAATCACCGGCCGATCTGGCGGGCGTCAAAATGCGGGTGATTGAGTCCGAACTTCAGGTCGAGATGATGAAACTGCTGGGCGGTAGCCCGACGCCGATTCCCTGGCAGGAGCTGTACACGTCGCTGGCCACGGGTGTCGTGGTCGGGACCAAGAACGGCATCACCGACATCGTCAACATGAAGTTCCACGAGTTCCTGCATCGGGTCACCCTGGACCATCACGCCTATATGTTCCTGTTCTGGTGGATGAACGACGACGCCTTGCAATCCTATCCGCCGGAGATCCGGAAGGTCGTGGTCGACGGCTTCCATCACATGACTTCGATGGCCAATAATGATCCGAAATACACCGCGCTGTCGGCCTATGCGGCGTTCAAGAAAGCCGGCGGCGAAGTCTATGTTCCCACCGCCGCCGAAAAGGCCCAGTTCGTCGAGAAGGTGAAGCCGCTGAGAAAATGGTTCACCGACAAATACGGCACCGAGTGGCTGGACCTGTTGCAGAAATCCATCGCCACGGCGGAAGCCGAAATCGCCATGGAAGACGCGGCGGTCCTGAAATAACCGCTACGCGGTCCTGACACCCGCAAGACGGCCCGGTCGCCTGGTGAGTTTCGCCAGACGGTCGGGCCGAATTGTTTGAGCAAAAAGGTGACCGGCAGGTTATTCCAGCGGTTCGGGCAGAATGCTTTTATTGTGGCCCCGCGTCGTGGCGCCGAGGTCGAGATGATCGACAGAGCCGATATAGGTAGCGATTCGCACGGCTCACACAGCAAGGCCACGCCCGTGCTAACTTAATCTTCCCGGATGTGCCAAGGCAGGAATTGGCACTTTTCAGGCATGTTGTCAGGCGATTTGTCCCAATAATTCTATGATCGGGCCAAGCCTCTTTTCCGATTTGCCAATTCGGTGGGAGTTGCTATCGTCGAAAGGATCCTTGGCGCCACCTGAACGTTCCGATGATTGGGAACACCGGTAGAATGATTTTTCAGCACCTTGTCGGGAGTGTCCTCGATGGACGTTAATGCGGTCGTGAGAGAATTCGCCAATTCGGAAGGCCTCCCGCATGAAACAATTAGGAGTTGCCTTTCTACAGCGAATGAAGTCGTCCCCGGTTTTCTCGACATCCTCGAAAGGGTGGCCGAGAATCGTCTTATCACCGAGGATGAAAAATCCGCTGTTTTCTTGATTATCCATATATTGGGAGAACTTGGGGAAAAGAACGCTTACAGACCTTTGATGAAAATTCTGGAAATAGATCGGTTGACGTTAGACGAGGTTTTCGGTGACGCTATTACAGGAACTATACATAAAATCATTGTAAACATATTTGACGGCAAAACAGACCCCCTTTACAGAGTAATAAGGAACCCGGACGCGGATGAGTTCGCGCGCGATGCGGCATTTCGCGCTTGGACTTACCTGGCAGATAGGGGAGACATAGACAAAGATGAGGCGGAGCGATTCCTTGCCGATTGCTACGAATCCCTGCAACCACAAGCACGACACTATATCTGGTCAAGCTGGCTGGATGCGCTAGCCGTTCTCAGATACGACCGTCTCATGCCACTCGCAAAGAACGCCTTCGAGAAAGGGTTTCCTCCCCCCTCATCAATCACACCCGAAGATTTTGAACACCTGCTGGAAACCTCAAGATCAGCGAAAGATCGGAAGGCGTTCCTTTACGATCATCACCTGGAACCTTTTACGGACACGATTGGGAGCCTATCCGAATGGTATGAATTCTCCGATGATTACCTCCATCAAAAACGTCAAGACGCTCAAGCCGTCCGGATGAACGTGACGGCTGATAATCCTTATCGAAATGTGGGACGAAATGATCCATGTCCGTGTGGAAGCGGCAAGAAATTCAAAAAATGCTGCTTGAACTAACGAATTGAGAGATAAGGAAGCCCAGACGACACAATCGACGCTCAAATCCACGCGGAACCACGCGCCCTCTTGCTTCCACAGTGCTTCCACGGGAGCGATTGGGTAATTGGGTCCAGAATCAAAAACCCCACAACCTATTGAGATTGCGGGGTTATCTTGGTTGCGGGGGTTGGATTTGAACCAACGACCTTCAGGTTATGAGCCGTGCGGAATTTGGTGCGATGTACCGCGCGTATTTGCGAAATAGCCGCCATTTCCGCCGTTCACGGCCGTTTTGGACGGCAACCAATCTTCGCAACAATGCGCCGTACCCCTTAGAACTATGAACCCTCTTGCTTCCATAATGCTTCCAGAACTGGGTCAGAAGATGGTTCGGTAGCACCTCGACGACAACGAGACGTATGGCCATCTCCTCTCCCAAAACGCAAGCCGATCGGCATGAGCGAGGAGGCCCTGTCCGCGTAGGTCTGGACCGCATGCGACGTGTTAACGTCAACGGCGCCATCACCATCGGTGCGACCATGGTGGCTATGAAGGCGGGAGGCCAACTCAGTTGGCATTCAGCTTTAGCTGCCACCTCGCTTGACATTAGCCGTCCGTCGTCGTTGGCCGTCGTCAGACCGCTAGCTGATCAAGGGTTATTTCGATCCGCGACGCCAAGGCCTATTCCTCTCGCGCGATTTGTCGCAGAATTAAATTCCATGGACGATGAGCTCAGCAAAACCCTCAGTCGAAACGCCCTGAAAACCCTCGCCTGGGGCCAGTCCTTTGAGCGCGGGCAGGCGTATTTCCGGGACGGCTACGTACGGGCGCTGCAAGCTAGCGGCGGAGTGATCTCCGCGAAAGTCCAGGGCACGCGGACTTATCGGGTCCGACTCTGGATGGAGGATGGGGAGCTGAGCCATGACTGCTCCTGCCCGATCGGCGATGACGGATTGTTCTGCAAACATTGCGTGGCGACCGGATTGGCGTGGCTTGACCCGGATAGCGAAACCACGCCCGTTGAAGAAGCGCCGGACATTCGCGCCTATCTCGGCAGGCTCGACAAGGTGGCGCTGGTCGAGCTGGTCCTGGAGCG
>JAQBUJ010000251.1 GCA_027623845.1 Pseudomonadota bacterium | reverse complement strand
CGAGATCAAAAACCTGAACTCGATCCGTTTCATGCAAATGGCGATCAACCATGAGGCGCGCCGGCAAATCGAGGTCATCGAGGGCGGCGGGAAGATCGATCAGCAGACCCGGCTATACGACGCCAATCGCGACGAAACCCGGTCCATGCGTTCCAAGGAAGACGCCCATGATTACCGGTATTTCCCCGACCCGGATTTATTGCCGCTGATCTTGACCGAGGACTATATCGCCGGCATTGCGGCGGAATTGCCGGAACTGCCGGACGCCAAGCTCGCCCGTTTCATCGCCGAATATGGCCTGAGCGAGGAAGACGCCGCGCAATTGGTCGAGGAACGCGAAACCGCCATCTATTACGAGACCGTGGCCGAGGGCCGGGACAAGAAGCTGGCCGCCAATTGGTTGCTGAGCGAATTGTTCGGCGCGTTGAACAAGGCGGGCAAGGGGCTCGCCGAGAGTCCGGTCTCCGCTGAATCCCTGGGCGGTCTGATCGCGCTGATCAGCGACGGCACGATTTCCGGGCGGATCGCCAAGGATGTCTTTGCCGAGATGTTCGAACACGGCACGGACGCCGACAGCATCGTCGAGGCGAAGGGGTTGCGCCAGGTCTCCGACGCCGGCGAAATCACCGGCCTCATCGAGGCGGTGATCGCGGCGAACCAGGACAAAGTGGCGGAGTTCAAATCCGGCAAGGACAAGCTGTTCGGCTTCTTCGTCGGCCAGGTGATGAAACAAAGCCAGGGCAAGGCCAACCCGCAACTGGTGAACCAGGTCCTGCGGGAAAAACTGAACGCATAGCGTTTGGTCCGCTTGCGTCACCTTGGAGCTTATCCGATGCGCCTGAAAACCCTGCTGCCGCTGGCCAAGGCCAACGCGATCGCCGACGAGGCCCTGCGGCTTGGCCGCGCCGAAGCCATGCACCCGCTGACCGTCGTGGTGCTTGATGGTGGCGGCCATATCGTGGTGCTGAAGCGTGAGGACGGCTCGGGCATCATGCGCGGCGATATCGCTGCCGGCAAAGCCTGGGGCGCGCTTGGCATGGGTATCCCCAGCCGCAGCATCCGCGACCGCCTGGCCGATCGACCGAGTTTTCAGACGGCGCTGGCCGTCGCCTCCGATGGCCGGTTGATCCCGGTGTCTGGAGGGGTTTTGATCAACGACGAGAACGGCGAGACGATCGGCGCCGTCGGGGTGAGCGGCGATACCTCCGATAAGGACGAGTATTGCGCAATACAAGCAATCGCCAAGGCCGGTTACACGCCGAACCCGGACGAGCCGGCGCCGGCTTGGCGGGACTCCCGGCTTTAGCCGACGTTGTCGATCGCTGCTCCCGAACCCTCCGACTCTTGGGTTTTGCGACTCTTGGATTTTGCGACCCTTGGGTTTTGCGACTCTTGGAATTTTAGGGCCTATCTGGAACAGTGAATCAGCCCATTCTCTGCATCGGTCGACATCGTGCATCTTGACCCGAACCTGATCGCTATCGCCGTGGTTTTCTCGGTCGCCCTGGTCTGTGGGCTGCTGCTGATGCGGATCAAGCAGCCGGCGATCGTCGGCTATATCCTGGCCGGGGTGATCCTCGGGCCGTCCGGCTTTGGCGTCATCGAGGAGACCGAGGCGGCGAAAACCCTGGCTGAGCTGGGGGTGTTGTTGTTGCTGTTCCTGGTCGGCATGGAACTGAGCCTGCGGGTCTTCAAGACCGTCTATCGCACCGCGCTGGTTGTCGTGGCGGTGCAGATTTCCCTCTCCGTCGCGGCGACCTCGGGGATCGGCTGGATGATGTCCTGGTCGACCGAGCAGGGGATTCTCCTGGGCTTCGTTCTGGCGGTTTCCAGCACGGTGGTGACCGTCAAGCTGTTGGCCGACATGAACGAGCTGCGGACGCATTTCGGCCGTATCACCATCGGCGTGCTGATCGCCCAGGACCTCGCGGTGGTCGCCATGTTGTTGATGATCGAGGCGTTGAATCCGAACGCGGCCTTTGATTACTCAATCATTTGGCGGGCTGTCTTGGCGGTGGCGATCGTCATTGCGCTGGTTCGGTTTCTTTCCAAGCGCGACCGGATTCGCCTGCCGTTGCGGGGCGCGTTCGGCGCCGACCGAGAGGTGGTGCCGATCGCCGCGCTGGCGTTCTGCGGGGTTTGCGCGACGGCGGCGGGGTTGCTCGGGTTGTCGACGGCGTTTGGCGCCTTCCTCGCCGGGTTGGTGGTCGGGAATTCCTCCGAACGGCAGATCGTCCTGCGCGGCACCAAGCCGATCGAAAGCGTCCTGCTGGTGGTGTTCTTTTTATCGGTCGGTTTGCTGATCGACATGAATTTCTTTCTCGATCACCTCGGCACCTTGTTCGTGGTGCTGTTGCTGGCGACGGTGACCAAAGGGGTGATCAATGTCGCGGCGCTCAGGATTTCCGGAGAGCCATGGGAACGCTCGGTGCGGGCCGGTGTGGCGATGGGTCAGATCGGCGAGTTCGCCTTCGTCATCGCCGGCGTCGGGCTGACCGTCGGCGCCATCGATACCGGCGGCTATAAGATCGCGGTCGCGGTCATCGCCTTGAGCCTGATGCTTGGCCCGGTCTGGATGGCGCTGGAGCGCCGGTTAAGCGCCGCCGAGGACCTGGGCGGGCGCTTGGCGCAGGCCGAGTCCGAGGCGCTGCGGCTGGCCCGCGTTGGTGTCGATCCGGCGGTTCGCGAGATCCGTGGTTCGGCGAGATCAATGGCCTGGTTCGCCGGTCGGGTGATCGGCCGGCTTGACGGGCGGACGAACCGGATTTGGCCGCCGCGCATTCCACTTCATGCTCGCGAGCCCGGAGACCGAGACATCGGCTGACCATGCCACTACTGTGGTGGTAACGATCTGATAATCAGACGATCAAGGGGAGACATGTCATGACGATCGAACGCTTCATGGTTCCAGGCGAGATGGAGCCGGTCAGTCACTATTGCCACGTGGTCAAGGCCGGCGATCATATCTGGCTTTCGGGAATGGTTGGCGTCGCCGCCGACGGCTCGATGCCCGAGGATACGGCGGAACAGTTTCAAATTGCCTTGGACACTCGACCGGTGCCTGCGCCATGCCGGCGGGCGGCCTGATCAGGTGGTCAAAGTGCTGGTCTTCATGACCGACATCACCGAGCGTGCGGCGATTAACCCGGCGCGCATCGCCTATTTTGGCGAGCACAAGCCGGCCTCGACGCTGGTCGAGGTTTCCGGCCTTGTGGACCCCCGTATGAAAGTCGAGATCGAGGCGGTGGCCTATATCGGGGATTGACGGCGACCGTTTGTAGGCCGAGCCTGACGGCCTGTTCCAACTGAATTTGGAGGCAGCCTATGCCGATAGCACGCTATATGGTCCCTGGAATGCGGGAGCCGGTCAGTCATTTTTGCCATGTGGTGAAGGCTGGCGGCACGATCTGGGTGTCCGGGATGACCGGTGTGGCTGACGACAAATCGATCCCTGAGAGCACGGTAGAGCAGTTCGCGCTTGCCATGGCGTCGATGGACAAGGCGCTCCGGCATGCCGGCGGCCGGCCCGATCAGGTGGTCAAAGTGCTGGTCTTCATGACCGACATTACCGAACGATCGCTGATCAATCCGTTGCGGGTCCGATATTTTGGCGAGCATAAGCCGGCGTCGTCCCTGGTAGAGGTCACCGGGCTTGTCGATCCGCGCATGAAGGTGGAGATCGAGGCGGTCGCCTATGTCGGAACTTGAGGCCGGTAGAGTCAGAACCTGAACCCGGACCGATTACTTGCCGAGCCAATAGGGCTTAGGCCCGTAGGTTTCCAACAGGAAGTCGACAAAGGCCCGTACTTTTGGCGAGAGGTGGCGGCTGGACGGATAGACGGCGTAGATCGGTACATCCTCGCGAACATAATCCTCCATGACCGCCAGCAAGCGCCCGTCCTGTACATATTCGCCGGTCATGAAGGCGTTCATCATCGCCAATCCGCCGCCGGCCAGTACGGTCGAGAGGATTGAATCGCCGTTGTTCATCGAGATCGTGCCTTTGGTGCGGATCACCTGTTCCTTGCCGTCGATCACGAAATGCCAGTCATTGATCAGATTGCCCGGCAGCCAGGTGATGAGCGCATGCTGCAGAAAATCCTCGGGCCGCTCCGGGATCCCCCAGGTTTTCAGATATTCAGGGGTCGCGACGATGGAGCGGTGATTGGACGCCAATCGCCGGGCGATCAGGCTGGAATCCTTCAACTGGGCGATGCGGATCGCCAGATCGATGCCGTCGTCGACCAGATCGACAATCCGGTCATTGACCTGGACTTGCAGCTCGACCTCGGGATAGCGGTCGATGAATTTCGGCAGATGTGGCGTGACATGGCGGTGGGCGAAGGTCGACGGCGCGGTGATCCGTAACATGCCGCGCGGTTGGGAATGCGAGCGCGAAACCGCGACTTCAGCCTCGTCGACATCGGCGATGATCCGCTTGCAGCGATCGTAATACGCGGTTCCAACCTCGGTGACGCTGACCCGGCGCGTGGTTCGGTTCAGCAGTCGAACGCCAAGCCGATCCTCCAACGCCGACAATTGTTTGCTAACCACCGAGGGCGAGATGTTCAGGGTGCGGGCGGCGCCGGCCAGGCTGTCATTCTCGACGACCGAGCAATAGACCTTCATCGCGGTGAGGGTATCCATGGTGCGTTCCAACACTGATCCGAGTTCGCGCCAAATTAATGCATTTTGAGAACGAATGATATTCAAATTAGGGTGATTATGTGAGGCATGGAATGCGTTAATCTCTCAACATAGATTAGGTGCCCAACGCGTTAACTATCCAGACGTCGTTTGGAAGTGATGCCCCGTCAGGAGATCGCGCCAAGAAATCAAAGGCATGCCCCTTTTTCGCCTTCGTCGCCGGAAATTCCATCCGGCGTTCATGCGGCCTCGAAACCTCCCCACTCGAGCCGCCTTGGCATGCGCTCCTGGCATACTGAGCGCTGCGGTTGTCGCCCTGAATAGGAGTGACGACCGCAGCGCTTTTTTTCTGGCCCATCACAAACCCCGGCTTGCCGACTGATTAGATTTTTTCGCTTGTTCGAGGCGGGAATTCTGAAACCATGCGCGGATCTTTTCAGGAGTATGGTTATGACGAGCAACCGGGCCAAACATCCCGAAACGCAACTGGCCCAGGCCCTCGGCTGGGTCGACGAAACCACCGGCGCTCTGGTGCCGCCGATCCATAGCGCCACCACCTATCAGCGTGACCCGGATAACCAATATCGCAAGGGTTACAGCTATACCCGCGGCGACAACCCGACCTATGGCCAGGTCGAGTCGCTGTTGGCCAGTTTGGAGCAGGGCGCGGCGGCGATGGTTGTCAGTTCCGGCATGTCGGCGGCGACGATCCCGTTCATGACCTTGAAAAGCGGTGACCATGTGGTGGCCCAATCGGTGATGTATTGGGGGGTTCGCGCCTGGTTGGCCGGTTTCGCCGAGCAATGGGGCTTGCGGGTCGATCTGGTCGACCCGGCGGATATGAACGGGTTGCGGGATGTTCTGCGCCCCGGTGAGACCAAATTGGTGTGGGCGGCTTATCCCTTTTGGTCCGGTATTCCCAGATGTGGTGCTTGGGTTTGACGACGCCTATA
>JAQBUJ010000250.1 GCA_027623845.1 Pseudomonadota bacterium | reverse complement strand
AACCATCGCTTTCGGCCTCTTTGAGCGGCGCCTCGGCTTGGGTGTCGACGATCCGTTGATCGGTGCAGCGTTTCATATCCGCCCGCTCCAGGGCGCTGTCCTTGATGTCGGCGCGGATCTCCCGCGCCAGCGCGCTACCGGTCGCCGTGTTGCCGGGCATGCTGATCCGCATATTCGCCGGGCCATCGGCCTTGCCGCCGAAGATGGCGTTATAGATCAGCGTCTCGCCGCAGCGCTCAAGGCGATAGCGGGTTCGCCAGATCCCGCTCACCGGATGCTCCGACGCCTCGGGCATCGAGAGGGCCGGTTCCGGTTGGTGCAGAACCGACAGCAACGTGGTTTGGTAGGCGCTGTCGCAGTCACGCCCGAGATACGCATCGGTGGAGATCGCCGCCTCGCGTAGCCGTATGGTGAAGGCTGCGGTCTTAACATAAGCCTGAAAGCGGGCGCGGTCGGGTGAGATCGGCTTGGCCGTGATCTCTTCTTCTTTTTCTTCTTCGTCTTTTGCCTCAGTCGTTTTCTCCGCAGCTTTGACGGCGTTCTCGTTCAAGCCCACCAGGCTGGATTGTTCATCGATCGCGGTGTTGTCGACCTTTAGCGCCTCAATGGTGGCGCGAACGGATTGCTGGACAGTCTGGCCCTCGCAGCCGCTGACAATGATCGCGGCGCATAGCACGACGGGGAGCCAAGGGAATCTTTGCATGAGCGGCTTCGGGTTCCAGGTAAGGCAGGTCAGGTGAGGTGGGTCAGGTGAGGCGGGCCAGTGGAGGTGGGTTGGAGCAGGCCATGGTGCAACGTCGAGATCGTTGGCGCCACCTTGGATTTCGCGCTAGGCCCGCGTTGCGCGCGAACCGGAGACGGTGTAGGGAAAAGCCCCTACGAATCGAGCCCGCTGAGGACCCGCCATGCAATCCACCCTCACCATATCCGGCAAGACGCGCGTTTTCGGCTGTATCTCCGATCCGATCTCGCATGTCCGCGCGCCTTCGGTCTTCAACCCGCTTTTCGAGAAGCATGGCGTGGATGCGGTGATGGTGCCGCTGCATGTTCCGCCCGAGGGTCTGGATGCCGCCATTGCCGGTCTTCGGGCGATGCCGAATTTCGGCGGCATGGCGGTCACCCTGCCGCATAAGCTGGCGATCATGAAACATTGCGATGAGATTGGCCGCCAGGGCCAGTTGGTCGGCGCGGTCAACTTTGTCGCCTTTGACGCGCAGCGCCGGCTGATCGGCGATAATTGCGACGGCAGCGGCTTCGTCAACGGCATGCTGGCGGCGGGATACCCGGTGCAGGGAACCGAGGCGTTGATGGTCGGCGCCGGCGGCGCGGCGCGGGCGATCGCCTTCTCGCTGGCCGATTCCGGGGTCAAGCGGTTGGGGATCGCCAACCGGACCGAGGCCAAGGCGGTGGAGCTTGCCGGCGCGGTGCGTGCCGCCTATCCGACTGTCCCGGTTGAGGTCTGTGCGCCTGATCCCCGGGGCTTTGAGACGGTGATCAACACCACCTCTCTGGGCTTGAATGAAACCGACGCGCTGCCGCTTGACCCGGCGTTGCTCGACCCCGCGCAACTGATGGCCGAGGTGATCATGAACCCGGTCGATACCCCGATCCTGCGAGCCGCCACGGCTAAAGGCTGTCGTATCCACTATGGCCGGCCAATGTTCGACCATCAGGTGACGATCATCGCGAAATTGTTTGGCTATGATTTTCCAATTGAGAAATGATAGGTAAAATCAACAAACTAAAAGATAAACTGAATCTGTTTTATGAAGTAAATTACCCATGCCTCACCCGATCGGTGTGGTTCAGGAAGAGCGCTTCATGACCGCCAATCCAGCCAGCGCGTCCGTCGAGCCGCCGAAAACAACGCGCGGGATCGCCTGGCACGTCACGGCAATGGTGCTTTTCGGCTCCATGGACGCGGTCTCCAAGCACCTCACCGCATCGCTTCCGGTGGCCGAAATTCTCTGGGTTCGCTATGCCTTTTTCTTGGTTTTCGGCGTCGTCCTGGCGTTGCGGCTCGAGGGGTTCCGGACATTTCGAACCAAAGCGCCGGTTCTACAGGTGGTGCGCGGGCTGGCGCTGGTCGCCGAGATCATTCTGTTCACCTATGCGTTTCAATATCTGCAGCTTGCCGAGGCGCATGTAATGGCGGCGATGGGGCCACTGATCGTCACGGCGCTGGCGGTGCCGATGCTGGGAGAGCGTGTTGGCGCTCGGCGCTGGGGGGCGGTCGGGGCCGGGTTCATCGGCGTCTTGATTATCCTGCGCCCAGGCCTGGGGGTGTTTCAGCCGATACAGATCGTCCCGCTGATTGGCGCCGCCAGCTTTGGGCTTTACCTGGTGCTGACCCGGATGGCGGCGCGTCACGATTCGATGGGGACGTCGACGTTCTATACCGCGTTGGTTGGGTTCTTGATCCTGAGCACCATCGCGCCGTTGAATTGGCACCCCCCGACACCGGTTGATTGGTTTTGGTTGCTCATCGCCAGTCTGTTGGGTCTTTGCGCCCATGTCTGCGTCATTCGGGCGCTGTCGCTTACCGAGGCCAGCGCCTTGCAGCCGTTCAACTATGTGGTTCTGGTCTGGGCCACATTTCTCGGTTTCTTGGTGTTTGACGACCTGCCGGACTGGGTGACCGTGCTTGGCGCCAGTGTTATTGTCTTCAGCGGTTTATATGCTTGGCATCGTGAACGGTTGCGCGGTCGGATCGGCAAGACGGTGTGAAAGTACACCGAGGGGGGGTGGCGCCCGGCCGGCGGCTATGATATTGAGAATGCCATCGTGTTCAGCAACAATGCCTGCCTCTTTGGTACCTGCCTACCCGCCTCTTTAGTACCTGTCTAATGGAGAATATCGTGAAAGCATCGGCTCTGGCTCTTATCGCGCTTTTGGCTTCCTCCGGCAGCGTGTTCGCCAATCCCGGCCACGCCCCAGAGGGCACGGCCCTGCACGCCGTTCAGCACGGGGCCGGCGGATGGTTGATAGCGGCGGCGGCGTTCATTGTGCTCGGCGGGGTGGCGGTGGCCAGAATTCGCGCCGCCCGTGGCAGCCGTAAATAAACGCATTAACGCGTTCCCGCCAGACGTTGATATCGCAATCGTGGAGGCCGTCGGGCTAGGACCGCTCGGCGGGAGAGGGTATCTTCTCGGGTAACAGGCGGTTTTCCCGGAAGGACTTTGCCATGGCGAGCGTTGAATTGAGTGATGTCGACACCCAATCCCTGACCCCGACCCGTGATTTGGGCGCCATGGTCGCCGGGCTCAAGCCTGAGGATATCCCGGAAAGCGCCCGGCGCTGGGCCAAGCACTGTATCCTGGATTGGATCGCGGTGACCGTTGGCGGCGCCGGTGAACCCTTGACCGATAAACTGATCCAGGTCGCCCTGGCCGATGGTGCGACGGGTAAGGCCCGGATCATCGGTCGACCGGAGACGCTGATCAGTTCGCAGGCGGCGCTGGTCAATGGCTCGGCCTCGCACGCTCTCGATTATGACGATGTTAACGAACGCATGCTCGGCCACCCGACGGTGCCGCTGGTCCCAGCGTTGATGGCGTTGGCCGATGAGTCGACGATAACCGGGATCGACCTGATCACCGCCTTTGTCGCCGGCTATGAGGTTGAAGCCCGGTTGAGCGACATGACCGGCGTTGCCCATATCGACAATGGCTGGCACTCCACGGCGACGATCGGAACGTTTGGCGCGGCCGCAGCGGTGGCCAATTTGATGGGCCTTGATGCCGCCCAGTGCACGGCGGCGCTTGGCATCGCCTCAACCCAGGCGTCGGGCTTGCGGGCGATGTTCGGCACCATGTGCAAGCCTCTGCATGCCGGCAAGGCGTCTTCGAACGGCCTGCTGGCGGCGCGCTTGGCGGCGCAGGACTTCACCACCCGTGACGACGCGATCGAATGCGAAAACGGGTTTGCCTATACCCAGGCCGATGGCTTCGCGCCACTGCCGGTTCATCCCCGTTCGAACGGTCGTTTCGCGGTCGAGGAAAACCTCTTCAAATTCCATGCCGCCTGCTATCTCACCCACGCGGGCATCGATGCCTTGCGCAATGTGCAGCGCGAGACCGATTTCTCGCCAGACCAGATCGTCGCGGTGCGCGAGCATGTGCCGGCGACCCATTTCAACGTCTGTAATATTCCCGAGCCGGAAACCGGGTTGGAAATCAAGTTCAGCATGCGTCACACCGCGGCGATGGTGCTGTCGGGCATCGATACCGGGGCGATGGGCAGCTATAGCGACGAGGTCGCCAATCGGAACGATTTGGTGGCGCTACGGCATAAGGTCGCCATTGTCGCCAAGGACCTGCCGAGCCGGATGCAGGCTGAGGTGGTGGTCGAATTGGCCGATGGCCGGAGCCTTGTCGGTAAAGCCGACGTCGGCGTGCCCGAGGCGGATCTCGATCTACAGGAACAGCGTCTGTCGGATAAGTTTCGCGCCCTGGTGACGCCAATTCTCGGCGAGGCGCGGACCAATCAGGCGCTGGAAGCCTGTCTCAAGCTTGATCAGGCGCCGGATGCGGCGCGAATTTTCGATGCCGTCACCGGCTAACGCGGCGGCATAAATTAGCGAACTCAAGCCCCTGGCTCCAGCGATGGCGTCAGGGGCTTTTGTACGAATGCCATTGTCATCAATGCGTTGCGGCGGATTGCGTTTTTTGCTGGTTGCCATTCAGTTGTGTCGGATGGAGTTTTCGGCGCTTTTGATTGCATTTTAAATCAAGTGCGTGGCGCACAATACGCGCATTTCTGATCGTAAAGCACATATGCGATGTACTGATATATCTGTATCGTACTAATATGATCATTCAGGGGATGGCAATGTGGTGGAATCATGACAAATGGACTAGTAAAATCAGCCGCGCGGGTAATGGCGATCTTTGAATGTTTCGAAGATGTGAAGCGGCCTCTTACGATATCTGAACTGGTTAGGTTGATGGGCGTGCCGCAGTCGAGCATGTCCGCTTTGATGAAAAGTTTGCTGGCGCAGGGTTTTGTGGATTACGACACCCGAGCACGCACCTATACACCAAGCGTCCGGGTCGCGTTGCTGGGAAGTTGGTTGATGGGTGGCGCACAAAACCACGACAACCTATTGGGAATAATGCAAGAATTGAATGCCGCAACGGGCGACACCGTGATGCTTGGTGTGCTCAATGGTGTTGAAACACAATACATTCATGTGGTCAATTCTTACCAACGGCTGCGCTTTCATTTGCGGCCGGGGATGATGCGGCCGATGTTCCGCACGGCCATTGGCTTGGTGCTCGCCAGCTTGCGAGACGATGCCGAAATCGGTCGGATGGTTCGACGGGTCAACACCGAGTCCGAGCGCCCGGAAGATTTGATCCATGAGACCGACGTCATGGTCCGGATTAATGAAGTTCGGGAAAACGGCTATCTGATTACTTCGAACCTGGCGACGCCGGGCGCCGGGGTGGTTGCGACGCTGCTGCGCAATGGACCGTCGACTCGCCCGTTGGCGATTGGCATCGGCGCGCCTAACCCACGGCTGGTTTCCGGTCGCGACTTCCTGGTCGAGAACCTGATGGCGGCAGTGGACCGATACGCCAATGGACGGACCGCCAAGGCCGCT
>JAQBUJ010000249.1 GCA_027623845.1 Pseudomonadota bacterium | reverse complement strand
CGCCGCGCTGCGTCCGGCTTTTCCTTCTAACGCTAACCGCTCCAGGTCGTCCAGGTCATAGAGAAAAGCTTCATCGATTCTCTCCACCGCCGGTTCGACATCACCGGGCACCGCCAGGTCGATGATGAAGATCGGCTTGCGCCGGCGCGCCCGTACCGCCGAGCGGACCATCTCCTCGGTGATTGCATGACGCCCGTCGCCGGTGGCGCTGATCACGATATCAGCCTGCGCCATGGCCTGACCTCTGGTATCGAAATCCACGGTGTGCGCCACCAGATCCCGCGCCGCCGCCGTCGCCCGGCGCGGGTTGCGGTCGCCAATAACGATGCCGGCGACGCCGGCTTCCTTGAACCGGGCGCCCAGCATCAGCGCCAACTCATCGGCCCCCAGCACCGCCAACTGACATCGGGCCAGATCGCCATGGATACGCCGCGCCACCCGAAGGGCCGCGGCGATCAGCGAGACCGGCCCCTCGGCAATCGTGGTTTCGCCGCGTACCCGCTTGGCCGCGATATAGGAAGCCTGCAGCAACCGATCCAGATTGGCCGCAACCATGCTCTGATCGGCGGCGATGCGATGGCTGGCCCGGACCTGGCCCAGCACCTGCGGTTCGCCGACGATCTGGCTGTCGAGCGAGGCGGCGACCCGGAACAAATGCTTCAGCGCCGCCAGACCCTGGTGGTGATACAGCGCCGACAGGACTTGTTCCGGCGCAATAGGCTCCGGGAGAACGCCCGTCGGCGCGGTCAAGGCGCTGGCGACGGTCTCTCGAAAATCAATCAGTCGATCACCGGACTTCCGAAGGCCGGATTGGGCGAAACCGGATGTGGGAAAAAAAGCCTGAACCTCTATTCGATCACAAGTCGACAGCACCATGGCCTCGTCAAAGCCAGCCTGACGCAGGATCTGCAGAAACCCCGGCAATTCCTCATCGGCGACGAACACCGCCTCACGGAGCGCGTCGGGGCACGTCCGGTGGTTGAGCCCAATCACGTGGAATTGGCCGAGCCGCGCGGCGATGTCGTCGGCACGGTCATCGGCACGGTCGTCGGAAGCCTCGGCCGTCATGAAGCCGCGGCGACGCTCTTCGCCAGTTTCGCGCCTTGCGGTGTGTCGGTCTCCGCATCGGGCCCTGCATCGGCCCCGGCATCGGGCCCCGCATCGGTCCCTGCCTCGCGTTCAGCCTCGATCTCCGCCGCTTTCTTTTCAACCATCTCCACCAGATGATCGATGACGCTGGCGTCGCGCAACCGGTGATGCGGCACCCCGGCGACATAGACCTGGTGAACCCCCTTGCCGCCGCCGGTCAAACCGAGATCGGTTTCCCGCGCCTCGCCCGGTCCGTTGACCACGCAGCCGATCACCGAAAGGGTCATCGGCGTGGTGATATGGGACAACCGCTCTTCAAGCGCCTGCACGGTCTCGATCACGTCGAATTGCTGACGCGCGCAGGACGGGCAGGAAATCACGTTGACGCCCCGATGTCGCAGGTTGAGCGATTTCAGCATGTCGAAGCCGACCTTGACCTCGTCCACCGGATCGGAAGACAGCGAAACCCGGATCGTGTCGCCGATGCCGCTCCACAACAGCATTCCCATGCCAATCGATGACTTAACCGTACCGGCGCGCAAGCCGCCGGCCTCGGTGATCCCAATATGCAGGGGATAATCGGTGGCGTCGGCCAATCCCTGATAAGCGGCCACCGCCAGGAACACGTCCGAGGCCTTAACGCTGATCTTGAAGTCGTGAAAATCGTTGTCTTCCAGGATCCGCGCATGTTCCAGGGCGCTTTCCACCATCGCCTCGGGACAAGGCTCGCCGTATTTTTCCAGCAGATGACGTTCCAGGCTGCCGGCGTTGACGCCGATCCGCATCGAGCATCCGTGGTCGCGAGCCGCTTGTACGACCTCGCGAACCTTAGCAGCGCTGCCGATATTGCCCGGATTGATCCGCAGGCAAGCAGCCCCCGCCTCGGCGGCCTCGATGGCGCGTCGATAATGGAAATGAATATCGGCCACGATCGGCACCGGCGAGGCCCGGACGATCTCTTTCAAGGCGCCGGTTGACTCGGCGTCGGGGCAAGAGACCCGCACGATGTCGGCGCCGGCCTCGACGCAGGCCTCGATCTGGCGGATCGTCGCGCCGGCATCCGAGGTCAGCGTGTTGGTCATCGTCTGCACGGTGATTGGACTATCGCCGCCAACCGGCACATCACCGACCATGATACGCCGCGACTTGCGCCGTTGAATGTCTCTATAGGGACGAATGCTCATCACCGTGATCCAAGCTGCCTCGACACGGGCGTCGGGTCGACCACGCCCTTATACCGCAGCGAGCGTGAACCCGACCAGAGCCAAGGCAAACAAACCCGCCCGGAAGGCGCAAAGGGAGGGAAAGGGCGGGGAAAAGCACGAAGCCGAAAATTAAGCCGCCACGCCCGCATCGCCGCCTAAATCGCACCGCCGCCCAAAATTCACCGCCGGAACCACATTGGCCGGATCAAATTGGCCGAATCAATTTGGCGGCGGCGCCGGGCTAGTTGACCCGGCGTTTCAGAATGCCGGGTTCAAGATCGACATTGCGGGCGATCTGACCCAATCCACCGATTTTCGGAAGCACCTCGCCATCGACCTCGATGGTCAAAGCCCCGGCATTGCCGGTAAACAAACGCAAGCCGTCACGATCCGGCACCCGGTAGGAATCCCCGGCCCGCATGACCCGGGTCATGATCGTGGTCGAATCCGCCGCGCGAACCTGCACCCAACTATCGGCGTTGGCGTGAATGATCACCCCAGTTTGTTCCGGCAAGCCCGTCTGCGCCCCCGATTGACCGGAGGATTGGCCAGAGGATTGGCTGGCGGTGCTTTCCGGCCTAGCCGCTGCCGCCTGGGTCTGTCCGCGGGGTAGCGTTGCCGGCGCCGCCGGAATTGACGCCACCTGAACCGGGGTTACCTGAACCGGGGTTACCTGAACCGGGGCCGCCTGATTCGCGCTTGGCCCGGCAGATGTCGCCGACACGGCCGTCCCGGTGGGATCGATGGGCGTATCAGCGGAAACATTGGCCGAAGGCTCAGCCGAAGCGACACCATTCGGAGCCAAAGGCGCCGGGTCCGACGCCGCGATATTGTTCGGCGCCACAGCATCCAATGAAGGCGCATCGGGCGCCGTTGCCGCCGCGACATCCTGGGTGGCTGCTTGCGGGGAAACCGCCGCCTGGAAAGCCACGCTTTGGGAACTGGTTCCCGATGCAGCCTCGCCAGAAGCGGCAGTCATCGGCACGGTCGCCGCCACAACGACCGGCGCAAGCGGCTTGACCGTCGTGACCTCAGGCGCCGCCGCCGGTTCCGGCGCACTGACATGCTTACTTGCGGTCGAGGCGCGGTCATTTTCCATCAGTTGGCCCGGTTCTTGATCGGTCCCGGAACCGTTTTCCTCGGAAGCCGGGCTCGACGCCACAGCCGCTGATGTAAAGCCATCGGATGACGCGATGTCAGTGCTTTTCTGGTCAAGCCAGGACTGCAGGGACTCCGGGATCTCCGAGGCGTACTCCGAGACGCTCGTGCCGGAATTCGACAGCTGATACCAACCGGTATAGGCGGTCACCGCTAGCAGGGCCGCAACGAACATGATGGCGCCGCCGGGAACCTTGCCTTCCGGAGCCGGCGATGGAAACACCAACTGTCGCGGTTGGTCGAGTTCTTGCGCCTCGGACTTGAACAGCGCGATGGCGCGATCAACGTCCAGATCGAGATGCTGGGCATAGCTGCGCACATAGCCGATCGCGTAGGTCATTCCTGGAAGCGTCTTGAATTCGCCATCTTCGATCGCCTGGAGATAGACCCGGCGAATCCGCAGGAGATCGGAGATATCCACCAGATTCTGTTCCGATTGCTCCCGAGCGTTGCGCAGCAGCGTCCCGATCTCGGTTCCAGCATCGGATTTCGTCGCGTCCTTGCGCCGTCGCCCGGTCTTTCGGGCTTTTGGACTTTGCACATCGTCAGATAGATTTTGGGCGTCGTCCGATAAATTTTGGTCATCTTCAGACAACGCGTCATGCGATCGCGCCTGAGCGCGCTTGGCGCCAAACTTGATGTCGATCAGCTTGAGCTTCGGTTTACTGCTCGCCAATCCCATGATTCCTCGCTCGATTATCTTACTCGACCGATGACCTGAAACAGAGCCGGAAAAACCGCCCGAATCAGCCCTCATCCAAACAACACATTACTCTATTTCTACATAGAAATCAATGACATAATGACAAGAGCAACCTCGCGACATCAGGTCGGAATTTGATGATCCCGAGCATAGCCCACCAATGTAGCCCGAGATCGATTTACTCGTGATTTCAATAAGTTATCGATCAAATCAGTGATTCCATGGCAATTTGTTGACATTATTGTTTCTTTTACTGGACCAATCGAGGCTGCACTCATCGAAAGCCGTCGGTACCCCAAACCGACCAAAGCCAAGGCGTCCAGCGGCCGCCCCGCCATCTCTCCGCAAACGGTGACCGGAACGCCCGCTGCGGCGCAGGATTGAGCGATCGATTTCAGCACCCGCAAGAACGGGACGGACAACGGGTCATAGCGGGCGGTCACCCGGTCACTGCCGCGGTCGGCGGCGAAAATGAACTGGAACAGGTCATTACTCCCGACCGAAATGAAATCGACCCGGCGAAGCAGTTCGTCCATTTGCCAGAGCAGCGATGGAATTTCGATCATCACCCCCAATAGCAACGCCGCTGGCGGCTCCTGTCCGCGATCCCGGGCCCGCGCCAACTCATGATCGACAATGCGCTTGGCTTGATCGACTTCGGCAACGTCCGAGACCATGGGGAGCATCAGCCGCAACGTGCGCCCGGCGCTGGCGCGGATCATGGCCCGGACCTGATGACGCAGGATGCTTGGCCGATCCAACAGAATGCGCAACGAACGCCATCCCATCGCCGGATTTTCCTCGACCTCGGTGGCGAATGACTGGAGATTTTTATCGCCGCCGATATCAAGCGCCCGAAAGGTCACCGGCAGGTCGCCCGCCCCGTCGATAATTCGTTGGTAAAGCTCGACCTGGGCCTCGACATCGAGAAACTCACGCCGGGTCATGAACGGGATCTCGGTGCGATAAAGGCCAATTCCCTCGGCCCCGGTGATGGCGATCTGCGGCAAATCGACCAACAGACCGGCATTCAGAAACAACGAGACGCCGGTACCGTCGGTGGTGACGCAAGGCAGATCGCGGCTATTGGCGAAGCGGGCGCGCTGTTCGACCCGGACCTGAAGATTGCGCTGGAATTGCTCGTGGACTTCGTTGGCCGGCCGCAGGAACACCTGGCCGTTATCACCGTCGACGATGATCCGGTCACCGGGCTCAACCTCATTCAAAATGCCTTCAGCCCGGCCAACGACCGGCACGCCCAGAGCGCGGGCAACGATCGCCACATGCGCGGTCGCCGAGCCTTCCTCGAGAATCACCCCGCGCAGGGTGGTGCGGTCATAGGCCAGCAAATCGGCTGGCCCCATGGTGCGGGCGATCAGGACTGCGTCCTCGGGCGGCTCAGCCTGTCGCCAGGCGGCGCCTGGCTCGGGGGCGGATTCTTGGGAGAGCGCCTGC
>JAQBUJ010000248.1 GCA_027623845.1 Pseudomonadota bacterium | reverse complement strand
GCTGAAATGCTGCCTGAAAAGTGGCGCGCGTGGCGCGATACCGTCACCGATAATTTTCGCGTCATCTCACACCAGGGCTTTCGGGTTCTGGAGTGACCCTGGTATAAAATAAAATATGCTTGGGAGTCGGCGCGTTTTTATCGTTTAGTCTGTGGGTGTTCGATTGCAAGTCGTCGTTCTTTAATTTGTTTAATTTTGTGGTATTGTTAAGTGAATGTTTCCCAATGACTGGCCGTCATTGACGTCGTGGGATGTGTCGGCCAGCCAAAGCACAGTGGGGACGTTATGGCTGTATTTGAAGATGCCGATGGTGGGGTTGCTCAAGCGGTCATCACCTCTTTGGCTCGGACCTTTAAGAGCTTGGTTTTGCTCGTACTCTTTGTTGCCCCAATATTGTTTGGCGCCTTTGTTGGCCATTGGGCGACCGAGGATCTCGACGATCCCGAGGGGATAGCGATCGAGAGATATCTTCCGCCGGTGCAGTCTGGAAATGCAAATGCACCGGCATTTCCCGCGCCTCCCGTCTCACGAATCAACGGCTGAACTTCGATTCGGGCGTTTTGGTCATACTGCCCGGATGGCGGCGTTCGATTTGACAGTCCTGTCAGTTTGCCAAAAAGCCGGAGATCTCATCGATCGTCTCGTTGAGGTTTTGCTCGGCGGTTCGTCCAGACTTCTTTCGCGGCGTTAGGTCGTGGTCGCCGTCCGCCAGCCAGTGAACCCGCACGGATCCAGCCAGAGGATATGCCTCAACCTCTACCTTATTTCCTAATCGATCGCGCTCGCCTTGCAGGATCAGGGTCGGGGTGATCAGCGTCCGCAGATGCTCAATTCTCAACCGGTCCAGCTTACCAGGGGGGTGAAACGGATACCCAAGGCAAATCAGCGCCGATGCCCGGACCTCGTCGGCGATCATCGAGGCCATGCGCCCGCCCATCGACTTGCCGCCAATCGCGATCGGGCCGGGGCCTGCGGCGTCGACGACCGAACGCCAAGCGTCCAGTAGCACCGGTTGCCGGTCTGGTGGCCGGCGCTTGCCGTCCTGGCGTCGGCGGGTCATGTAGGGAAACTCGAAACGCAGAACCCGGATACCGGCGGCGGCGAGACCGCTGGATATTTTCTCCATGAAGGGCGTATCCATGGGCGCGCCGGCACCATGCGCCAAGATTAAGGTAATAGGAGCGCTGGTGGGGCCCGCAGCGAGGATCGTCGGCCGGTCAGTCACGCCGGGTTGGTCACGCCGCCGCTGCTGCAAGGGTTTCAGCCAGAGCTTCACCCATATCAGCGATCTCGGTCTCGGTCATTACCGTCGAAAGGAAGCCTGAGCAGCGCGGCGACAGAATAAAGCCGCGATCCAGCATGCCTCGATGCACGGTCTTAGCCAGCGCCGCTTCTTCCGGGCGGGCATAGGCGCTGCGATAGTCGATAAGCGGGCGATCGTGGAAATGAAGTTGGAACATCGCGCCGACGCCGGTGATTTGCCCCGGTCGGCCGACTTGCTTGAAGGCGTCAAGCAACCCGGCCCGCGCCTGGCTGCCCAAGGCCTCCAGACGCTGATAGGTCTCGGGCGTCAGGTTCTTCATGGTGGCGAGGCCAGCGGCCATGGAGACCGGATTGCCGGTGAAAGTGCCGCTTGACGGATTGAGCGGATGGCCGTGTTCGTGGCTGAACACCGCCATCGCGTCCTCGGTTCCGCATACCGCGCCAACTGGAAAGCCGCCGCCGATAATCTTGGCGAAGGTCGTCAGGTCGGGCTTGATCCCGTACCGTGCTTGAGCGCCGTGATAGTCGAGCCGGAAGGCGATGACCTCATCGATGACGATCAGTGCGCCGATGTCGCGGGCGACGGTTTGGATTACCTCGATATATTCAGGCGTCATCTCGATCATGCCGATTTGCGTCGGCACCGGATCGATCAGTATCGCGGCCAGGGCACCGGCGTTGGCGCGCAACAGCCGCTCGGTCTCTTCGGGATGGTTCATCGGCAGCACCAAGGTGTCGTCGAGCACCGCTGGCGGCGTGCCGTGGGTGTGCGGTGTCGAGGCCGGCGCGTTGCCCCAGTTCTCCGGTGTTGAGTCGAGGCTGACCTCGGCATGGTCATACATGCCGTGATAGGCCCCCTCGATCTTGGCGATCCGGTGTCGCCCGGTACGCGCCCGCGCCGCCTTTAGCGCGATCATCACCGCCTCGGTGCCGCTGTTGCAGAACCTGACCCTGTCGACCGAGGCGACGCGCGCGCAGAGCAATTCGGCAAGCTCTATTTCCCGCTCGGTGGGGAACGCGAAGCAGGTGCCATTGGCAACGACTTCGCCAACGGCGGCGACGATCGCCGGATGGGCATGGCCGTGGATCAGCGAGGCGAAATTGTTCAGCAGATCAAACCGGCGAACGCCGTCGACATCCTCGATATAGGCGCCGGCGCCGCGTTTGGCGTAGATCGGATAGGGATCAACCCAGGTGAGCAGGCGTGAAATACCGCCCGGAAGAACCTGCTTTGCCCGAGCAAAGATTTCAGCGGAACGCGAGTCCTCGGATGGCCACATGGTTCGAGATACTCCTAACGAAAGATAAGCCTCTTCAGGCCTGCAGTTGACCCCCAGGCCTGTTGCTTCCTGGCCGCCAAGCGCCTTAGAGGTCGGTGAAGAAATCATTCCCCTTGTCATCGACGACGATGAAAGCCGGAAATTTTTCCACTTCGATGCGCCAGACCGCTTCCATGCCAAGCTCCGGGTATTCCTGGACCTCGACCTTCTTGATGCTGTTTAGCGCCAAAATTGCTGCGGCGCCGCCGATCGAGCCGAGATAGAAGCCGCCATGCTTTTGACAGGCCTGGCGCACGACCGGCGAGCGATTGCCCTTGGCCAGGGTGATGAAGCTGCCACCGGCCGCCATGAACGGATCAACGTAGGAATCCATCCGTCCCGCCGTAGTTGGCCCGAACGAGCCCGACGCCATGCCCTCTGGTGTCTTGGCCGGCCCGGCATAGTAGACCGGGTGGTTCTTCATGTAGTCCGGCAATCCCTTGCCCGAGTTGATCCGCTCCTGCAGCTTGGCATGGGCGATATCGCGGGCGACGATCATCGGTCCGGATAATTCAACGCGGGTCTTGATCGGGTATTGGCTCAACTGGCGACGGATCTCGAACATTGGCTGGTTAAGGTCGATCTGCACCACGTCGTCGGAGACTTGTGATTCGTCGACCTCGGGAATGTATTTCGACGGATCGGTCTCCAGCCGCTCCAGGAACACGCCGTCTCGGGTGATTTTGCCGAAGGCCTGCCGGTCGGCCGAGCAGGAAACCCCGAGCCCGATCGGGCAGGATGCACCGTGCCGCGGTAGCCGGATCACCCGAACATCGTGGCAATAGTATTTGCCGCCGAACTGCGCGCCGATGCCCATCTCGCGGGTCATCTCGAGGATTTTCTGCTCCCATTCCAGGTCGCGGAAGGCATGGCCGGCGGCGCTGCCCTTGGTCGGCAGGTTGTCGAGATATTTTGTCGAGGCGAGTTTAACGGTCTTCATATTGAATTCGGCCGATGTGCCGCCGATGACGATCGCCAAATGGTAGGGCGGGCAGGCGGCGGTGCCGAGTGTACGGATTTTCTCGTCGAGGAATTTTTTCAGCGACTCGGGGTTCAAGACCGCCTTGGTTTCCTGGAACAGGAAGGATTTGTTGGCCGATCCGCCGCCTTTTTGGATGAAGGCGAACTTGTACTCGTCACCAGGTGTGGCATAAAGCTCAATCTGGGCCGGAAGATTGGTGCCGGTGTTCTTCTCGTCAAACATGTCGAGCGGCGCCAACTGGCTGTAGCGCAGGTTATGATTGGCGTAGGTGTTGTAGATGCCGCGCGACAACGCCTCTTCGTCATCAAAGCCGGTGAAGACGTTTTGGCCTTTCTTGCCCATGACGATCGCGGTGCCGGTGTCCTGGCACATCGGCAAGACGCCGGCGGCGGCGATATCGGCGTTCTTCAACAATTCCATAGCGACGAAGTGATCGTTTTTCGAGGCGGTCTTGTCGTCGAGAATTGCGCGCAATTGGGCCAGATGACCGGGTCGCAGAAGATGCGAGATGTCGCGGAAGGCTTCCTCGGCCAGGCCGGTAATCGCTTCCGGCTTGATGGTGAGCACCTCGCGGCCGGCCAGCTTTTCGACCGCCACATGGTCGCTGGTGATCTTGCGATAATCAGTGGTGTCGGCGCTGAGCGGGAACATCTCGGTATAGTGCATATCGGTCATGGCACTCTCTCGCGTAAGTCACGTCGGTGCTTTGGGCGTGTCGCTACGCGAAGCGAGCGTGGCGATGGGCAGGCGGCGGCCTATTATTGTTTCTTGCGGAAATGATCCAGAGAAACAACCTCGCCGGACGTCGGCGCGGGCGCGGTTTCGTCTCCGGTTTTCTGCTCTTCGCCATCCGTCTGTGGGCCGAAATCGTCGGTCGCCAGTCCGGGAGCGCCTTCCTCGGAGGATTGGAATTGCAAGCCGAACTTCACCGATGGGTCGGCGAATCCGGTTAGCGCCACGAAGGGAATGAACAGCCGCTCACGCTTATCGTTGAAACTCAGCATGACCTCGAAATTGTCTTCGCGAACTTCCAGGCCCCAAAATTGGTACTGCAGGACGATGGTCATCTCATCGGGGTATTTTTCCGTGAGATAAGGCGGGACATCGACCTCTGGATGGCGTGTTTTGAAGGTGATGTAAAAGTGATGATTGCCGGGTAGGCCATGGGCTGCCGCTTGGCGCAGTGATTTGCGCACGACACCGCGTAGCGCTTCCTCGACCATCATGTCGTACTTGAAGACCTGTTCCGACATGTTTCCCCTCGACCTCTGGTTTCCGATACCCCGGCGTCGCCGGCGGAAGCGGGACGCTTCTGTTGCCAGGTGCGCCCCAAACCCCGCCATGAAGTGCGACCTCCATGGACTTAATTTAGGCTACCAAACCGCATTAAGCGGCGAGGCGCGCCTCCGCATAGTTGTCATTCGCAACTACGTTATGGCCCGATATCGGTGGTACCATGCCGAGCGAAAGCTACATCTTTACTACGCGCGTCGATCCTGTTTCGCCCCCTCAAGGTCTCCCGTGCAAACAGTGCCGGTGGGAGAGTTGGTGGAGGCGCCGGGTACTGCCCCCGGGTCCGCAACGCTTATTCCATGCTCCGTTTATCGCCATAGTCGGCAAGCCGACACCTCAAACTATAGGTGGTTGGGGGCAAATGAAAAGGGGGCGTGCGGCATTGCCTCTCGATACCACGTCGTGGATGAAGGGATCCTGGGGCTTGATCGTCCCGGACCGGCTCCATTGCTTACGATATGAACGTGTTTAAATATCGTTGAGCGTGGCGAAAAACATGCTCCCAATCCCCCTCCACCGGCGCGCGAGGCCTATGGATCGTGCCGATTAGAGCATCTTGGCCGTTGATGTCGGGGACAAAATTTCCGACGGCAGCCAGTTCGATCACCGGTGTTCCGGCGGCGCCAGCGAGAACGGCGGTCGCCGTTGCGGTGGCGACGACGCAATCCAATACCGAGGCATAAGCGATCACACTTTCCAAATCAGCCCGCAGATCGAGCGAATCGATCCAGTGAATCGGGCGACTGGTCACCGCGCGCAAGCTGTGAAGGTCTTC
>JAQBUJ010000247.1 GCA_027623845.1 Pseudomonadota bacterium | reverse complement strand
CGTGGCCATTGGGCCATCGAGAACAGAAACCATTATGTCCGGGACGTGTCTTGCGACGAGGATCGGAGCGTAATCTTGCCTCACCCTGGTCCGTCGGCCTACGCTACGTTCCGACCGCCCTAACAGGGCGATCATAACGGCGTGATTCTCTCATAGCAGGTGGGTCACTCAATCCAGGCCGGTCAGCCGGGGGCTATTTCGACAATGGAGGTCCAATTGCATTGGCGGCATCCTAGGGGCGAAACGTGATCATTTCACTCGTAACCATGAAGGGCGGAAGCGGCAAGAGCACGGCGGCCATGTGCTTGGCGGGGCAATGGCATGCTGGTGGACGCAGCGTCGCCCTGGTGGATGCCGATCCCGCGGCGACGATCTTACGGTGGCGTGAAACCGGCTCCGATTTCGCGGATATTCCAACAGTGGCGGCGCTTTCCGATGGTATGGCGAAGATCACGACCGAATTCGCCGCCGCCGGAAGGGACCGGATTATAATTGACACGCCCGGCTTCCGCTCACCGGTCCTGGAGGCGGCTATAGCCTGTTCGGATTTAATCTTAATCCCTATACGACCGTCACCGATTGACTTTCAGGTCGCTGCCGACACCGCCGAACTGGTCGACGAAATCAACGGCTCCAAGACAGGCAAGACCGTCCGGTTCCTGTTGAGCCAGAGCAATCGGTCGAGCGTGATCGCACGCCATATGCGCGCGGAGATGGAAGAGGCCGGGTACAATTTGCTCGATGGGCAACTTTCCACGCGCGTGGTCTATGGCGAGGCCGCGCTGGCCGGCTCCACCCCAACATTCACGCAACCCAAAGGCGTCGCCGCCCGAGAGATCGCCGAGCTTGGCATGGAGATTGACGCTCTCATGGGAGAGTCTCGCAAAACGCGATCAAAGGCCGGGAGCCCGCGAACATGAGCAAGAAATTACCGGGTTTACAACGTACCCGCCGACCAAAGGCGGGAGAGCCGGAAGCAACCGGCTCCGCTAAAACGACGGAACCTAAAAACAAGGAAAAGCCGGGCGCCGCCCACCCGCGCGCGAAAACGGCGACTGCTTCGCGCAAAACAGCCCCGCGTAAAAGCGCCGCGCCCGTGTTCGATGCAGCGCCGAGCGAACCGGCCGAAGTCAATGCCCCGGCACTGGAGGAAATTAGAGCAATTCCCGACGAAGACGTGGATGTCATCAATCCAAACGAGACAACACCCATCGAACGAAACGAGGAATTACGACTCCAACATCGCGAAGCGAAACGCATCATCTCCCGCTATGCCGCTTGGTCAAGCGCCGGCGGGCTTATCCCCTTGCCTTATGCCGACATCGCGGCGGTATCCGGCATTCAGGTCCGCATGGTCATGGCCCTTGCCGATCTCTACCGCGCGCCCTTTTCACGCGACATGGTGAAGGCCGGCGTAGCTTCGGTGGTTGGCGGCGCGGCGCCCCATGCGATAAGCGCAGGGGCGGTCAGCCTGTTTTTCAAATCGCTTCCGGGCGTTGGCACAATCGTCGGGATGGCGGGGATGGCCGGATTATCAAATCTGTCGACACGGATACTTGGCCGACTGTTCGCGCGGCATTTTGCGACCGGCGGCGCGCTCCAACAAGCGGATCTAAAGGCCCTGTCTCGGGATTACGAGGAGGCCGTCGCCGACGGTAAGGAATCCTAATTCAACTAGATTTGCTCGATGGCGAGAGAGGCATGGCACCCGGTCGGCGCGCGCAGATCCGAGACGCGAAACCTGATCTCTCGCAGGAATACCGTGTCATTTTCGGCCGCACAGGCCAACACATCTTTCTCGATACCAACGCCCAACGCCTTTCCAATCGCTTCCTTACGAGTCCAGAGGCGCAGGAAGAGATCGTCAGGCTTTTCGGCGCTCTCGATGGACGCACGTTGCGCCGGAGTGAGCACCAAGTCACCGACGATGGGGTCGTATAGGGTCGCCGCCTCGACGTCGATACCAACCCGTCCCTCGGTCGAAACCGCCGCCGCTACCGCGCCATCGGTATGGGCGACCGACACGGACAAGCCCGGACGGCTGGGGCAATAGGGCCGACCGAGATCATCCTTGATCAGGTCCGCAACCGTTATCGGGCCAACATCGCGCAGCATGCGATCGAGCAAACCATAGGCCGCCGCCCGCTCCGGCGTCTCGGGACGACCGGATAGCAAAATGTCCGGCAAAGGGATTGGCGCCACCGTTCTCTGCGCGACGACCGCATGGCGGATCACCGGCTCTAGAAGGTCAAACTGAGCGACGCGGACTCGGCGCGGCCCTTGGGGCCGCTAAAGCCATGCATGCCCGTGTCAAGTTCATGGCGAAGCCCCTCGAACACGAGGCTCATCACCCGACCGCGTTCCTCGAACAAAAGCCCAAGCTCCATCAGCAAGCTAAAGCTCTCGCCGAATTTCTCGCGCGCCGTTTCTGCGGGAATGGCGCGTTCGGCCGCTCGGAGCAAGTCGACATCCAATGCCTCCAACTCATGTTCGACGATATGGCCGGACCGGCTGTCTTCCACGATCCAACCGAGTTGATCCTGAACCAGGCGCAATCTTGGAGCGCCGGCAGCATTCTCCCAGCGTTCCCGCCATTTGGCCACGCCTTCACGCAGATGCGCCAAATGCCCCGCTAAATCACGCTGATAGGGCGCCTCGACGTTCTTGTCGCGGAAGTAGTAGGCCATGTTCGCCATCACTTCATCGGTGAAAGGATAGATCAAGTCGTGATAGTCCAAAGGCTCTAGATCGAGTCCATATTCATCGGACTCATTGAAATAAGGGCTGAATCGGTCGAACCGGACGGGAAAGACGCCCGAAGGCGGCGGCAAATGGGTCACGCGGGAGAGATTCGCCCTATACATCTCATAGGTCTCCGCCGACTCGCCCGGAAATCCAACCAGTAAATTCCAAATCGGCTTCACCTCCTGTGACGCACAATCCGCGAGGAAACGGATATTATTAAACGCGTTGGTTCCCTTGCGCATGAGCTTCAATGTCTCGGTAGCGAGCGACTCAACGCCCGGCTGCACCTCGACCACCCGAGCCTTGGCTAGGATCTTGATCTGCTCCAGTGACAGGTCAGCCTTCACCTCATAGAACAGCGATATATGTTCCGGAATTTCAAGCCCTGGGAGCAAGTCCGTCACATAGGTCTTGGGAATGATATTGTCCACGCTGGCGAACCGGCTGACCCGACCGCCGTACCGGGCAACCATGTCTTGGATAGTGTGCCGCGCCTCGGCCACACCCATCTCACGGAAACTCATGGTCGCGCCGTTGAGGCCGCAGAAAGTGCAATGCGCCTTCTCGCCCCACCAACACCCGCGTGAGGTCTCGAACAGCAGTTCGATTTCATCGCGACGATGATCGCCGAAATTCGCCTCGTAAGAGTCGAGATATCGATCATAGTCGAGCGGCACCGTTTTATTCAAAGCCCGTTCCGGCGCGATCCAGGATATTCCCTCGATCTGCCCATCTGGCCGAGCGGCACCCGGGCGTGATGGCTTTTCGTCGGCGGCAAGCGCTGAGATCGACCGGCTATTGCGGCGGCTGAACACGCCATTGATCGCGTGCAATCCTTCCCTGTCGTCGCCAAGCAGCTTGGTTAGGAATTCCGGAAAACTAAGCAGCGCGTGACCTGAGAACGCAAAGTCGATCCATGGGACCTGGTTGACGATCTCTATTCCCATCGTCCCTTCACAATTGGCTCCGCCCATCAGGATGAGCGCCTCCGACCCACGCTCCTTCAGACGCCGCGCCAGCGCGAAGCTGGGGACATTCTGGAAGAACATCGAGGTCAGCCCAACCAAATCGGCGGTGGCGAGATCGTGTTGATCAATCAGTTCGTCCAGGATCTCTGGCAGTCGGGCGCGGACCGGCGCCAATTCCTTATGATACCGAGCGATCTGCGCCTCTCCGAAGTGATGGGCGTAACGGCGAAAATACGTCTCGGTATTGTCAGCGTGCTCAGGGAAGGCAGCGGCACGGAAAAGCCATTCGCCAAAGCCACAGGTATGGCCAGCCAGGCTTTCCGAGATCCAGGCGTAGACATCCGGCCCGACCAAGCGGCCGAAATCGTGGTTCAAGTAATGCGTGCTCGCGGTTATATCGCCAGAAAATCGCTGAGCAGTCACCGTTTCGAGTTGATGCATGGCGATAGACGGGATCTGCAACGAAGAGAACGGCATATTCACCAAGGCAACACGCATATAAAAACCTCCATTATTGCTTTGGGGCCTGCTCCGAATACATGGCGCCCATGGATACCAACACACGCCTGTGACCAGTGAACGCCCGGCGACCATGGGCGGCGCGCATGTTATCGACAATCATGACATCACCGGCGCGCCAATCAAAATCCCGGGCTTCCGCGGCGAAGGCGGTCCGCACGTTATCGAGCAAAACCGGCGAGATCGGCGCGCCATCGCCAAGACGTGCATCCCTCGGCAACTCGTCTACGCCAAAAATATCCAACATGTCTTCCATCATCTCGGGCCCTAAGGCGGAGGGATGGAAAAGTTGAGCCTGATTGAACCACAACCTCTCGGCGCTCGTGGGGCGCCTTGCGGTACCCTGGCAAACTTGAGTCGTGCGGAGGCGACCGTCGTCCAGCCACTCAAAGCTGATATCATGGGTGTCGCAAAAAGCTTCGACGGCAGTCCGCTGGTCGGTCTGGAAAACCGTGCGCCAGTCCAGATCGAAGCCAGTGTGGTAGTTGCGGATATAACGGATGCCGCGCGCTTCAACCAAGTCTAGATCCGCCTCGTCAATGCGTGCCGTCACTTTCGCGACATCCGAGAGGGGGGTCTGGCCTCCGGTCTCCGGCGACACCAAACAGCAGAATAGCAAACGCATGGGCCAATCGCGCTGATAGGCGTTCTCGCAATGCTGCGGGATTTCCTCGCTGGCAGGATACTCGGTGGCGGTCATAATACCCTCTGCGACCGCGACGCGAGGCGTGGATCGGTACATATACGCTGCCGGCTTTGGAACGAGGACGTCCCGTACCCGAGCGAAAGCGGCCTCATCGCGTAGCTCGAACCCCCGCAACAAAATCACCGGATGACGGGCGGCCAACGCCTCCAACTGAACCAAATGCGCGCGAGACCAAACGGCGAGATCGAGGCCCGTTTCCGGCGCATCGACGCGCACCGCGAAATCCCGGTCATCAAAAAGCGGTCGTGATGCTATCTCACTCATCATCGACCCGCCAGTCTCCGGTTTCCGCCCATAAAATCTTGATCGCTGCCGCGAGAGCCGGCGGATCGTTGCCCAAGATCGTCATGTGGTCTGCTGGGAATTCACGAGAGATCACTCGGCTAAAGACTTTCCCCCATCCAAGGTCACTCGCCACATCGCCGCGAGCGGTTTTGCTGGCCTTGATCAACCCGACGGCCCCGGAAATATGACTGAAGACGAAACTGGACGTGAGGCGAATATTGGCGCGCACGCGGTCAACCAGGGCGGTATCGGCGCCAACATCCCGCGCGACTTCGGCAAGCGCCTCCTCATCGCCGGCTACCGCCGCATCCTCGGGTGACGGCAGCGCCGCATCGATCAGGACGACCGCCACCGGCTCGCCGGCGGCGCGAAGATGCCCCGCGACGGCAGCGGCGATGGTCGCGCCGAGAG
>JAQBUJ010000246.1 GCA_027623845.1 Pseudomonadota bacterium | reverse complement strand
GGCGCTCCGGCCAAGCCATCGCCCTGAGGTTCTCGCGCGCCATGACCGCATGGACCGCGGCCCCGATATGCAGTATCAACGCTCCGTACAGTAGAATTGTTGTCGGCAGCGGTCGCCAGAATGCCACGAACACGCCGCGAACGGCTTCAAGAACCTCCAAGGACCAAAGCCCGAAGGCATGGTTCACCAGATGGGTAAGCACATAGGCCATCAGGATCAGGCCACTACCCAGTCGAACCTGGCGCAGGATGAATCGGGGGTCCATTCCCGATGACACGCGCGGCGGGTTGCTACCGTCAGACATGCTGCCCTAATGTCGCCAAGTTTCAGTACAACTATAGGCACGGGGATGGTTCTTTGTCGTCAAACTCTTGAAATTGTCGCAAAAAACCTTAAACCAACGAGGCCTCTGTTTCTCCGGCCCTAAAGATCGGTAGCGATGACCCAAGTATTGTCCATTCACGGTTTGACCAAGAGGTTTGGTCCCAAAACCGTTGTCGACGACGTCAGCTTTACCGCCGGGACCGGCGAGGTTGTCGGGTTCCTGGGACCGAACGGGGCCGGCAAATCCACGACCATGAAGATGATCGTCGGGTTCCTGACGCCCAGCGCCGGTACGGCGGTGGTCTGCGGCCATGATGTGCTGCGCGACCCGCTCGCCGTTAAGGCCGCCGTCGGCTATTTACCGGAGGGCGCGCCGGCTTATCCGGACATGACGCCGCTCGGCTTTCTTACCTTCATCGCCGGGGTGCGAGGTTACGATGGCCCCGACCGCCGCAAGCGGGTCGAGCGGGCCATCGAAATGACCCGCATTCATGACGTTGCGCGTCAACCGATCGAAACCCTGTCGAAGGGCTATAAACGCCGCGTCGGGTTGGCTCAATCGTTGCTGCATGATCCTACCGTGCTGATCCTCGACGAGCCCACCGACGGTTTGGATCCCAATCAAAAGCAGGTGGTGCGCGAGTTGATCCGCGGCATGGCCCAGGAGAAATGCATCGTCATATCGACCCATATTCTGGAGGAGGTCGACGCGGTGTGCTCTCGGGCGATGATCATCACTTCCGGCAAGGTGGTCGCCGATGACTCGCCCGCCAACCTGAAAGCCCAGTCCGGTTCCGGCGATTTGGACGAAGTGTTTCGCAAGGTGACCGCCAATGCGTAACGTCAATTTGGTATTTCGCCGGGAGTTCGCGGCTTATTTCGCTACCCCGCTTGCCTATATCTTCATCGTAATCTTCCTGGCTCTGGCGGGAATTTTGACATTCCGGTTGGGCGGCTTCCTGGATCGCGAACAGGCCGACCTGATGCCGTTTTTCGAGTTTCATCCCTGGCTGTATCTGTTCTTGATCCCCGCGCTTTCGATGCGGCTTTGGGCGGAGGAACGCAGGCTTGGCACGATCGAGTTGCTTTTAACGCTGCCGATTTCGATGACCGAGGCCGTGGTCGGCAAATACTTGGCCGCCTGGGCCTTTACCGCAACCGCCGTCGCGCTCACCTTCCCGCTCTGGCTGACCGTGAACTATCTAGGAAACCCCGACAATGGGGTGATTTTGGCCTCATATGTCGGTAGTTTGTTGATGGCCGGCGCTTATCTGGCGATCGGATCGATGATCTCGGCGACCACCAAAAACCAGGTTATCGCCTTCGTGGTCACCACCACCACATGCTTTATCCTAACGCTCGCCGGATCACCGGCGGTCTTGGATTTCTTCTCCGCCTGGGCCCCCGCCGACGTCATTCAGTCGATTGGGAATTTCGGCTTTTTACCGCATTTCCAATCGATCCAGCGCGGCGTGATCGATCTTCGCGATCTGATCTTCTTCGGCTCACTTATCATCATTGCGCTGATCGCCAATGCGATCATCGTCGACTGGCGCAAGGCGTTCTGAGATGGCTGAGACGACAAAGAACACAACCACCAATCCCGAGAGCAACGGCCCACAAGGCGGCGGGCGCTTGGCCGGTATCGCCCTTTGCCTGTTGGTGGTCCTGTTCGTCGCCATCAATGCCCTGGGATCGGCCTGGTTTAGCTCCGGACGGCTGGATCTGACCCAGGACAAGCTCTACACCCTGTCAAAATCGTCCAAGACCCTGCTTGAGACGGTCGACGAAACCGTCACCTTCCGCCTCTATGTCTCTTCCGGCCTGGCCCAGCACGTCCCGCATCTCGGAGTCTATGCGAACCGGGTTCGCGACTTGTTGCTGGAATATGAAAGCGTGTCCGGCGGCAAGGTAAAACTTGAGATCCTGGCCCCTGTCCCGTTCTCCGATGTCGAGGATCGCGCCGTCGCCGCCGGGCTTCAAGGCGTGCCAGCCGTCGCTGGCGGCGACAACATGTACTTCGGTCTGGTGGGCTCCAACACCACCGATGATATCGAAACCATCCCCTTCATGCAGGTCGACCGCGAGGCCTTCCTGGAATACGACCTCTCGCGGATGCTCTACGCCCTTTCGACCGCCAACCCGACCGTTGTCGGCATCCTGAGTTCCCTGCCGGTCGACGGCACGATGCGGATTACCGCCACGGGGATCCAGGAGCCGGTTCCGCCCTATGTGGTCCGCAGCCAAATCGGCCAACTCTTCGACACCCGGTTTCTCGCGGCGCAAGCGGACGAGATACCGGACGACATCAACGTCCTGCTGGTGGTGCATCCCAAGTCAGCGTCACCGCGCACCCTATTCGCGATCGACCAATATTTGCTGCGTGGCGGCAAGGCGATGATCTTCGTTGACCCGTTCTCCGAGGCCGAGGGAATGCAAGGCCAGATGCTCGGCGCGTTTACCGAAGGCAGCACGCTCGCCGCGATGTTCGATGCCTGGGGCGTGGCGTTCGACACGAAAACCGTTGTTGGTGACCGGTTGAGCGCGCGCAAGGTTTTGCCGGAGGCCGGCAACCAACCCGTGGAATATCTTCCGTGGCTGGAGTTGCGCGGCCCAAGCTTGAACACCACGTCGCCGATCACCTCGGGTATCGACGTGGTCGCGGTCGCCAGCGCCGGTTATTTGAAGCTGCGCGAGGGCGCGACGGTAACCCTGGAGCCGCTGCTTACCTCCTCGCCCGGCTCGATGTTGATTCCCTCGAAAGACGTGCAGGGATTTCGCAATCCTTTAAAATTGCTTCGCGAACATAAGGCCGGCGATGAGCGTTACGTTATCGCCGCACGGGTAACCGGACCGGTAAAGACCGCGTTCCCCGACGGACCTCCAATCGAGAAGATCGACCCGGACAACCCACCTCCCAAGGCGCCTGATCCGTGGAGCAAACCGGTGCTCAGCCAATCGGTAAAGCCGCTGGATATCGTCCTGGTTGGCGATGCCGATATGCTGGCCGATCGTTTCTGGGTGATCATGCGCGATTTCGCCGGTCGCAAGGTTCCGGTACCGACCGCGAATAACGGCCCGTTCATCTTAAACGCGATCGAGGCTCTGGCGGGGTCAAGCACCCTGATGGAATTACGAGGCCGCGGCACCGCGAGCCGACCATTCGAGGTATTGCAGGAAATCCAGCGCCAAGCCTCGCAACGCTTCGAGGATAAGGAACGCGAACTGCGTCAAACCTTGCAGAAAACCGAACAGGATCTGCGCAACCTCAGACAGCGCAACCCGGCGGGATCGGCCGCGGTGATTTCCGAGCGCGACCGCCGGTCGATGGAGAAATTCCAGCGCGATGTCCTTAAATTGCGGGCCGAGCTGCGCACCGTACGGCGATCGCTGAGCGAAGATTTTGAGACCTTGGAGGCGCAACTTTGGTTCCTCAATATCGCATTGGTCCCGATCCTTCTGGCCTTGCTCGCCATCCTGCTGGCGATCTGGCGCGGCATTCAGCGTCGCCAGAGATTCCACGAATCGGCCGCCGGTTGAGGATGCCAGAATGCTGACCAAACGTTCCGTCCTGATCCTCGCGGTCATCACCTTCGTCACCGCCGCCGCCGCTGTATTCGCCCAATACACCCGCTGGACCGACACGATCCGTAGCGTGACCTCGGAACCGGCGTTTCCGAAGATCGGCGACGCTCTGGAGTCGGTAACCCGTATCAAGCTGATCCGCGCCGACGACAACGCGCAAGGAAGCTTTACTTTTTCGCGCGCTGGTGAGCGCTGGGTGATCGACGACAAGGGCGGCTTTCCGGCGACCCAAAGCGTCATCCGGCAAATGCTTCTGGGATTCACCGAACTGAAGCTTGTCGAGGCGAAAACCCGGCTCCCGGCGCGGTTTGAAAAACTGAACCTCGCCGATACCAGCCAAGCTGGGTCCAACGCCTCGCGGGTGATCCTCGAGGATAAGGCCGGCACGGTTCTGTTCGATGCCTTGTTCGGCAAGCGGGCGGCGAGCCTCTCCGGTAGTACGCCATCGATCTATATGCGCCGCTCCGGCGAAAACCAGACATGGCTCGCCACCGGTGAGCTTGAGATACGTGGCGCGGCGCTGGAGTGGCTGTCACCGCAATTGCTCAGCATCTTGCGCGAGCGCATTGAGCGCACGACCATCATGGCGCCGGGCGAGCCGCCGATGGATTTGATCTACGATACCAAGCACAAACGTTTCGCCATCGTCGACCTCCCGGCGGATCGGGTGGTGAGTTCCAACTATCAGCTGCTGCAGGTCGGCATTCTGCCGGAACGCCTGATCATGCAGGATGTCCGCCCCTCCGAAGGCTTGGCGCCCGATCCGGCGCTCGGCGGTGTCGTCTGGCGCACCAAGGACGGGTTGACCGTTACCTTTGAGATGGCCACCGACCCGAAGAGCGGCGATGCCGGACGGCCCTGGGCTATTGTCACCGTTGACGTCGCGGCGGACGCCAAAGACAAAGTGGTGAAGGAAGCCAAGGCGATCGTCGCCCGAACCAAGGGCTGGGCCTATTGGTTCGGTGCGCCGATGCTAAAACGGCTCCGGGCGACACGCGATATCCTGACCAGCCCGAAGTCGTAACCATCCGGCCAGCCAGGCAATAACGCGGCGCGTGCCGGAACCCTGCCCCTCACTCAACTCGTTTTCGCCGGCACCGACAGCTTCTGTAGGGTTTCGATGCGGATCTGGTACTCCCTGAGGATCCGGTCGGCGTCGTTCTTCAGCCCGGTGAGGCCGGGGGAAGCAATGTTCGACCTGCTTGGGCCGGCGTCGACGCCGTCGGACAATTTCGTCACCACCGCATTTTTAAACGCCGCGAGGTTGATTGTGGCCGAGGCCTCAGCGGAAACCACCGCCGTGATCTTGAGCTTTTCGACGGAGACAACTTCAACCGTATATCTTGTCGACGGCGGGAGTGTATCGACTGCGGTCCGCAGATTGCCGACTGCCGTCTCGGTGTCTGCTCCAATAACGACACCCGGCGCCGTCGTGACGAATTTGAACACAGCCCCATCGATCGTGACGGTGTCGCCATCGACCGGCGGCCGCTTGAACGTCAGGGTCGCCGAGGGTAGCTCCGTTCCGGCTGGCGGTTGCGTAGTCGGTTGTTTAAGCGAATCGACGTCCCATTGAGCGTTCCGTGAGGCTTCGATGACAATGTCATTGCCTTTGACGCCGCCGGTCGTCGCGTCGATTTAAAATTCAAATATACCTGGGTCACTCCAGAACCCGAAAGCCCTGGTGCGAGATGACGCGAAAATTATCGGTGACGGTATCGCGCCA
>JAQBUJ010000245.1 GCA_027623845.1 Pseudomonadota bacterium | reverse complement strand
GCCTCCGCTTTGGCCGCCGCTTTGATTGTTGTTCGACTGCTGCCCATCAGCATCGGCAGTCTCTGAGTCTGCATTCTGGCCGCCACCGGCGGATCCGCCGGCGTTATTGCTCCCGGCTTGTTGGCCGCCCGCCTGGCCGTTGCTCTGGCCTCCGCTTTGGCCGCCGCTTTGATTGTTGTTCGACTGCTGCCCATCAGCATCGGCAGTCTCTGAGTCATTGTCCGCCTGGCTCTCGAAACTGCGCAAGCGCTGATTGAGTGCCGACGACGCCCGGCGCACTGGGGCGGAGGGGGCCTGGCCAGCCCCGGCGACAGACATGAAGGTTCCTGGCGTGGTCGTGGTCTGGACATTGCCATCGACCTCTAGAACAAGTTCCTCGCCGAACAGGAAATCCACCTCTAGGGCGCCAGTGGGTTGCATCTCGACCAGCGCGATGCCGCCTCGGATGCCAATGCTACCAATCGGCGTTTTAATGCGGACGGCGTTTTTCTTACTGATCCGCCCGCCGACGAACCGGATAAACCCCTTGGTCAGGTTGACGGCCATTTCCCCGGTCTTGGTGTCCGGGTTGTAGATAAACGTGTCGATCACCAAGTCGGAATTCGGCCCCACGGTCATCGATGAACCGTCCGCGAAGAGCAGCTGAGCCCGCCCGGTGGCATTGGTTACGACTTTCTCCTCGAAATGCATTTTGGTGCCGGTCAAGAGCGTGCGTTTCTCGCCCGACGGCGGCGTGCCCTGGGCCGTGGTATTAACCCCCGCGGTAACCCCGACCTCGCGATCGGTAGCCGCCATCGACAGGGTTGAATGCAGGGTAGAATACAGCGCCGCCGCGCAAAGAACGCCGCCGACGACCGATGCTTTGGTTATCAAATCACGCATCATTATTCGCTCCTCCTGAGCTGGTCCTGGAAAACCGGACAGTTGGTTAAGGTGTATTCCACCGTATAGCGGAGGGATATGAGGTGGTCCCGGAAAATCGGACAGTCGCTTAAGGTGTATTCCATCGTTTGACGGAGGAATACGAGATGACGACACGACGCCGGTTCACGGCTGATTTCAAGGCCAAGGTGGCGCTGGAAGCGCTACGCGGCGACAGGACGATCCAAGAGCTCGCATCGCGCCACAAGGTGCATCCGAACCAGGTGGGCACGTGGAAGCGCCAGGCGATGGAGGGTTTGGGGACGGTGTTCTCGAATGGGGCCGAACAGGCGTCGCGGGATCACGACGCGGAGGTTCACGACCTGCACGCCAAGATCGGCCAGCTGACGGTGGAACGGGATTTTTTGGCACGCGGGCTCAAGCGATGAGCCGGGGAGAGCGCAAGACGATGATCAGGCGCGAGCATCCCGAGCTGAGTTTGAGCCATCAGTGCCGGTTGCTATCGATCAGTCGGTCGTCGTTCTATTATGCGCCAAGGCGGGAGAGCCCCGAGACATTGGGGCTGATGTGTCGGATCGACGAGCTGTTCCTGAAGTATCCATTTTACGGCTCGCGCCAGATGGTCCGCCACCTGCGTCGCGATGGCATCCCCGTCGGTCGCCATCGGGTGCGCCGCCTGATGCGGCTGATGGGCCTGGCGGCGATCTATCAGGCGCCGAGAACCAGCACGCCGCATCCAGCGCATCGGATCTATCCGTATCTGCTCGGGGGGCTGACGGTTGATCGTCCCGATCAGGTCTGGTGCGCCGACATTACCTACATTCCGGTCCAGCGCGGGTTCCTGTATCTGGTGGCGATCATGGATTGGGCGACCCGCCATGTGTTGGCCTGGCGGCTCTCGAACACCATGGATGCTGGGTTTTGCGTCGAGGCACTGAAAGAAGCGATTGACCGATACGGTTCTCCCGGGATCTTCAACACCGATCAGGGTAGCCAGTTCACCAGCGCCGCGTTCACCGGCGTGCTCCGGGAGTCCGGCGTGGCGATCTCGATGGACGGTCGTGGCCGCTGCATGGACAATATCTTTATCGAACGGCTCTGGCGGTCACTCAAATACGAGGCTGTCTATCTGCATGAGCTGATCGATGGCTTCCAGGCCGAGCGGATCATCGGCGCGTGGATCGACTTCTACAATACCGAACGGCCGCATTCCGCGCTCGGCGCGCGAACGCCGGCCGAAGCGTATCGCGACGGCCGACCCGTGGATATGATGGATAAGCTTGACCACAGGACCAACAGCAGCAGAAGAGGATACAAATGAATGGGATTCTGGCGGCATGATCAGCAACCGGAATACACCTTAGCAAAGCCGCCGAGCTGTTCAACGAAGCGGGACCACCTCAGTTCTTGGCATATCATTGGGCGTTCGATTTCGTCGTTAATGAAATTGACGAGGGGTTGAACCGAGACAGTCTTGAAGCAACGTTGAAAGCGTCGATCGATACGGTACGGGGGGCCTTGAATCAGCGCCTCGTGGCTCAGTTGGAAAACCAGGTAGACACGGCCTATAATGCCGCCAACGTAGCGATGGATAGCGATCGAACACCTTTTGGCATCGATCTCGTGGTTCGGCTGCGAGAGTCGTCTTCGTTGTAACTATGAAATGGCCTTCTATTTCAATCGTGGTACTGTTCTTCGTGGGGGCCGGCATGGTTGATATAAGCGCCGCCACGCGATCAACGGAAAATTGTCGGGCTTGAGGATGGAACCAAGTCATAAATTCGACCTGTCGAGCTTCATCATCCGATGGATCGTCTGCCTATTTCTTGTTTTCGCCACATACAATCCCAGTGGGTATTCATATATTCACTGGGTTGGTGAGGTGGATGGTTGGTGGTTGGCCAAGATCGCGGTTGGGGCGCTTCTGTTTTCCGGGAATGGATTTATAATTTCATACGGTTTCCGTGCGTTAACGGTTGTAGGTGTTCTCATGGCGTTGGTATTTTTTGGCGTCATTGGCTATGGGCTGTTCAGTTATGAGATCATCTCCACCGAGAATTCTCATGTGACCATGGTGATCCTGGTCGCGCTTGGTACCATGATGGCGACCGGTGTCTCTTACCCCCATGCCTCGTACCGTTTTACCGGCGTAAAGCACGTCAACAACATCTAGTGCCGGCTTTATACTGGGCGTGAATTCAGCTTTTCTTGAAAGCTTGTTGCTGGAATTAACGAACCGTGGACACGTCTTGGCTCTTCTTGGCCGCATCGGTGATCCGCCGGGCCAACCGCTCCATCTGTCCTACCGCGAGCATCCCCACGAGGACCGACATCCCGAAAAGGTATATTCCAATTCGAGGCGTCATGTTGGCCAGTTGCGTCGAGGTCGCGACGACGATTCCGATAGCGACCACGAAGACGTCCATCATTGACCATTTTCCAAGCATTTCCAGGCGGCTCAGAGCCGTGGTGATCCGGACGGATCGGTAGTCAATGAACCACCAAAGGCGGGCCGCTTGGAAGAGCTTCAATAGTGGAAAGATCACCGAAAATACCGTGATCGCGGAACCAATTACGTAATTACCTTGCCCAAACAACTCGTGGATGAACGCGAGGATCGAATAGCTGCCGGTGAAAAACAGTAATTTGTCGACCGACGCGACCGGTATGATCAAGCCCGAGATGAATAGCAGAAACGACAGCAGTAGTCCCGGCCCGATCAACCTCTCAACCCAATTCGCGGTCATCGAGAGGGAGTAGGGATGCGCTTTTGGCAGGGGTACACGCGGCGTTTTCATCGATTATCGGGCCCCCAGTACGAACCATGCTTCCGCATCGGACTATCCAACTGAACCAAGCAGTCGGATTTTCCGATATTTACCGTGGCTGCCGCGCCCATACAGGGACGCACATAAGGTCGCTCTTCGTCAGTTGCTACGAGCGCGCTGTTGCTTGCCGATCACGGCTCGATAGATTTTGTCGAGACCCTCCGGCATCGGCGCGTTGGTCGGCGACAGAGAAAATTGGGCTTGCGGCAGCGGAAGCAGGGATATTTTTACCGTATCGATGAAAAATCCATCGGTTTCATTGCCCTCGAGAATGCCGTGAATGATCGCACGACGCAGGGCCGCGATTGGACCGCTCTCCTGGCGCGCCAAGACGTCCAGTTTGCGCTCCAACCATGCCTTGTCTGCCTCGGAGAGTTCGCGTCCATAGGCGTATTTAAATGTAACTTCGGGAATTATACCGATGGTCGTATCGATAACCTTGAGTTTATAGCCCGCGTCGGCCAGAAGAGTCCAAAACCCGGTCTCGTGGTCATCGTTCAGTTGCGCGAGCCAATCGGATGAGTTCGATGGCGCGGCGACTTCGGTGGAGCGGTCGAACAAGTCTTTAATGTACCGCCAGCCATCGCCTAGTGCTTCGCTAACAGTTGGACTGGATACTCCGTTGCCCGAGTCGTCCGCGGCTAACGCAATGGTTTGGGTCGCCTTGGAAAGTGTAGGCGCGATGCTTTCATCCCAAGTCTCGGTAACCGACCGCTGTAGGGAGGTTGAATAGCTATCGATGGATTGCCAGGTCCCCGTCGCCGTTTCCGTCAAAGTGGAGCCCATGCCGTCGGCGAAGCTCCATGCGACGTCGGCGACCGCGGTGGCTCGTTGGTTCGCCACGTTATTGGATTGCAACACCGCGTTAGACTGAGCGGAGGCGGTTTGCCCGCCATTAAAAATCGTGAGGCCTAGGACCACCGCCGTCGCGATCAGTGAAGTCTGCGGAAACTTGAACGTCATGGCCTGACTCTCCGAACCCATGTCTCCCCTGGAACGCATGGGGCTTCGCCGCGCGCTCATTTGGAGAATCTTTTCAGATGGATGGCATCGTCTTGTTCCTCGGCGCGCATGGCTTTTGGAAGCGGCGCCAGGCCCAGTTCGACCAACCGACCGCCTGGGCCGATGTTTTCGTCGTCCATCAACTCGCCAATGAATTCGTGCAAGCCACGTACGACGCCAAAACCTTCGCTATCCCGCATATGGGCTCGCTTTACGTAATAATACAAAGGGTTGGCGAGGTGATATTTTTCGCTGGCAATGGCTTCCATGGATGGCGTGATCCCCTCGACCGTCAACAGTTCCAACGTGTCCCTGTTCGCCTCATAGTAATTGTAGGGCACAATCGCGAGGGAGGGTTGGCCGTCATCGGTCATTCTTTTGACGGCATTTTCATAATACGGCTCTGGGACACTGACATAATAATCACCCTCTCGGGTGGTGGTGCATAACTTGACCCGTTCCTTGGCACCGAAAATCTCGCGGACCTGCGGTAGGTGGCGACATCCGCCTTCCATCATCAGGTCATCCCACACGCCTCGAGATCCGGAAGAGGCCCCTGGGCCGTAGATCCGAATAGGGGATTTGGGGGCGAGAGGGTTAACGTCGAACCACGTTGTCGCGGCGTTGGGTTCGCCTTGTTCGTGACAATCACCAAGGCGCTATAACCGATCTTCAGTTCAATAATGTCTAGGATCAACCGGTCCAAACAGGCTTCAAACTCCCGTTTTCTCATCCGCCGGGATGCCGCGACGATGTCGGGGTACTCTACGCCTATCCCCTTGCAGAATTCTTGGATGCCAGCGGTGGATCCCTCGGATCGGACGACGGGTGGTAGGCTCTTTTTGTTCTTGGACGCCACGCTATACCAGGGTCACTCCAGAACCCGAAATCCCTGGTGTGAGATGACGCGAAAATTATCGGTGACGG
>JAQBUJ010000244.1 GCA_027623845.1 Pseudomonadota bacterium | reverse complement strand
CGCGACGCGGTGGCCAATTCACCGGGCGTGTATCTGGAAGAATTTATTGATTTCCCCGACCTTGGACCGGCGTTTGAGTTCCAGGAACGCACGCCCGGCAGCGCCCCCTATCTGGCGCATCTGCATAACTTCACCTTCGCCGCCACCGTCAGCCATGGCAATGTCAGCGGCGATATCCCTTGTGTCAGCGACGGCGCCGAGCGACTGGCGCGGGGGATCGCGGCGGGGTTCTTCAACGAGGATTTTTCTGTGCATCTAGTCGATCTGCATGCCCATGAGGATCCAGAGTTGTTTGGCGACGAGATCCCTGGAAATAACGCGTGGTCGCCGCCTCTTGACCCACATCTCCCTTGAGCAACCGGAGGAGCAGCATGACAACCGGCTATGATGACGCCATCCTAATCGACGGCCTGGTGATATCGAATTTTTCCCGCGCCATCTTCGAGGACATGGCCAAGGGCGGCATTACCGCCGCCAACTGCACCTGCAGCGTTTGGCATGATTTTCGAGCGACCATGGCAAATATCGCCCAATGGAAGCGCTGGTTCGCCGAGCATGACGATCTGATCCTTCAAGTCCACGGTGTCGACGATATCCGCCGGGCCAAGGCCGAGGGCAAGGTCGGGATCATCCTGGGATGACAGAACACCAGCGGCATCGACAACGATGTGGACAATCTGGCGTTGTTTCGCGACCTGGGCGTCCGGGTCATGCAGCTCACCTACAACTCGCAAAACCTGGTCGGGTCGGGCTGCTGGGAAAGCCGCGACGGCGGGTTGAGCGATTTTGGTCGGCATGTCATCGACGAGATGAACCGGCTTGGCATCCTGATTGATCTTTCCCATGTCGGGCCGGTCACCAGCGACGACGCGATCAAGCATTCCAAGGCGCCGGTCGCCTATACCCATTGCTGCCCGATGCTGAAGCAACACGCCCGCAACAAGACCGACGCGCAACTGCGCACCATCGCCGATGCCGGCGGCTTCGTGGGTTTCGCCAGCTATACCCCGTTCTTGCCCAAGGGAGAGGACAGCACTCTCGACGATTGCGTCGCCGCCATGGACTATTTGATTGATCTTGTGGGCGAGGCGAACACTGGCATCGGTACCGATTGGGTCCAGGGTCAGGATATCGGTTTCTTCAATTACCTGTCTTCGGACAAGGGCAAGGGTCGCTCCACCGCGACCCCGCATAAGAAAGTTCCGAGCATGCCAACGGGATTGGAAACATTGGGCAATTTCCGTAACTTCATTCCGGCGATGGAGCGGGCCGGTTGGTCCGAGACGCGGATCCGGGCTGTCCTCGGTGAAAATTGGCTGCGCTTCCTGGGGGAGGTCTGGGGCAGGTGACGCCGACGCCTAACCGGTCTCGCCGAGCGGTGTTCCTGCGTGATGTCGGGATATTGCTGGCCGTCGTTGCGGTGATCGGCGGCGCGCTTTGGGCGGCGCGGGCGTTGTGCCGGGCCAGCGCCGATTGCCCTTGGACGATCCTCTATTAAAGCCCCGCGTTTCCACCATTTATTCCCAGCGATCAGCCCATGCCCTCCCACAATTCGATCGCCGCCAGGGTGATCAGTCGTATGGCGAGAACCGTTAGCAAGGTCTTGAACATCCAACCGAACGCCTTCTCGGGGATGCGTTCCAGCAAGGCCTTACCGGTGAAGGTGCCAAGGAACCCGGTGGCGATCATCGCGAGCACCAGCGGCAGCCACTCCCAGAACGCAAAACCGAGCAATCCGAAGACCAGGATCTTCAGGCCGTGCTGCAACATCGCGCAGACCGCTTGCATGCTGACCGTGGTCAATCGTCCGAGTTTTCCCGGCGGCATGAAGGCGCCGATGAGCAGGCCTGTGGCGCCGACGAAGATGCTGGCGAAAGTGGTGCCGATGCCCACGGGGATATAAGCGACGTCGCCTATATCGCGTTTCGTCGGCTTTGGTCCCCAGACGATGTAAAGCACGAAGAGGCCGAGGATCAGGCGTAGAACATCACGCGGCAAGGCGACCACGATCTGCGAGGCCGCCGCCGCCCCAATCAGCGAGCCAATCAGGAAATATCTGAAGATCGACCAATTGATATGCTGCCGGAGCATCCAGGCGCGGCCGCCGTTGGAGCCCGCCTGAACCGCGCCATGCACCGGGATGACCGCCAAGGCGGGCATGATCGAGGCCATCGCCACCAGCATCATCACCCCGCCGCCAAGCCCAAAGGTGGCGCTGACCGCCGAGGTTAGATAGCTGAAAGCGATCAGGCCCACGGCTTCCAACGTGCTTAGATCCGCCGGTATGAACTCCGATAAGAGTTCCGGTATGAATCCCGATATGAATTCCATGGGTAACCTTTCAGAGAGGTCGGGTTCGTGGATCGCAAACCCGTCGAAATCCCGTGACTCGTTCTAGCCAGCCCGGTAAACGTCGGGGCGGAAATTTGGGCTCCCATGGGGCCGCTGCCACGGGGACTCGGATGACCGACGCGACCGCTTCGACCCAGGCCACCGCCTTAGCCAAAGCCGCTACCACCTTGGATGGTCCGGGTCTGGATCTATTGTTCCGGGACGCACGGACGCAAAATGTCTGGACCGATCGACCGGTTGGCGAGGCGACGCTGCGCCAACTATATGATCTGATGAAGATGGCCCCCACAAGCATGAATATGTGCCCGGCTCGGATCATCTTCGTCAAGAGTGACGCGGCCAAACAGCGCCTGAAACCTGCCTTGATCCCTGGAAATGTGGAAAAGACCATGACCGCGCCGGTCTGCGCGATCATCGGGCATGACCTCGCTTTTTGGGAGCATTTGCCGCGTTTGTTTCCGCATAAGGATATGCGCGCCATGTTCCGTGAAAACCCGTCGATGTCGGACGAGGCGGCGTTTCGCAACGGAACCCTTCAAGGCGGGTATTTCATCCTCGCGGCGCGGGCGGTTGGTTTGGATTGCGGCGCCATGTCCGGGTTTGACAATGGCGCTGTCGACAGAGAGTTTTTCGCAGGCACGGCGGTGAAATCAAACTTCCTGTGCAATCTTGGTTATGGTGACGAGAGCAAGGTGTTCGCGCGCGCACCGCGCTTCGATTTCGACGATGTCTGTCAGGTTCTCTAAGATCAATCGGAATAGCGTCGGTTTGGGTTTGCTGGTTTTGGAATATGTTCGTTAATTCACGTGGTTGGCGGATAATTCGTCGATCGGGATTGGCCGTTCGAGGAAGTTGGTTTTGAGGTTTAGGAGGGACGATTGAAGAAACTTGCCGCAATCCTGATCGGGTTGCTCGTCGTTGCCGTGGGCGCGGTGCTGGTCGTACCGGGTTTTGTCGACTGGAACGCCTATAAGCCTGAAATCACTGCGGCGGTCGAAGAACAGACCGGGCGTAAGCTGACGATTGAGGGCGCGATCGAACTCCAGGTGTTGCCGTCTCCGCGCCTGTCGGTCGCCAATGTCCGGCTGTCCAATTCCGTCGGCGCGTCGGAACCTGACATGGTTCGACTCGACTCAATGCAAGTCCATGTCGCCTTGCAACCGCTGTTGAGCGGGACGATACAGATCTCGTCGGTGACGCTGATCCGTCCGGTGATTTCCCTGGAGCGTCTAGCGGATGGATCGGTGAATTGGGCGTTCGCGGATGCTCTGTCCGCGACCACTGCGGCCGGCACGCGCGGTGGTGCTTCCGGGCCTGCTGCACCGGACGCCGGAACCGCGATCAGCCTCGATGGCGCCGATATCATCAATGGGACGGTGATCTATCGTGACGCCTTGGGCAATCGAACCCACCGGATCGAGAATCTGGATGCGACGATCGTTGCGTCATCGCTTGAAGGGCCGTTTTCAGCCAAGGGGGCGTTAACCTATCAAGGGCTGAAAGCTGAGTTCGAAGCGAATTTGGGAAAGATTGATCCCGGTCGCGCGGCGGCGGTCAACGTCTCGATGGCGCTTCCTGAACACGATGGCGGAGCGTCGTTCGAAGGGACTTTTGATCTTGATGGCGGTCCATCGGCACAGGGAAATTTGACGGTCCAGGCGAAAGAGCTTGCCGGGCTCGTAAGCGCGCTGGCGCTGGCCAGTGGCGGCGCGGCGACATTACCGCCGATGTTGGCAAAACCGATGGAATTATCTGCAGAAATCACCGCTTCTCCCGACCGCGCCGAGGTCAACGATCTTATCGTTCAGCTGGGCGATGCGCGTCTGCAAGGGACGATTCGCGCCGATCTCGGTGCGACGGTTTCGGTCGATGCGAAATTTGCTCTCGGGCGTTTGGATTTGGACAAATTTGGGGTGTTTGCGGCCAAGGAGGCGGCCCCGGTCGCAGCAGGTGACGCCAGCCGGGCCTCGGACGCGGTTTCGATCGGCGATGGCTTCACACTGCCGGCCGATGTCAGGGTCAAGGTGGAGATTTCGGCGGACGCCATTGATTATCGCGGCAAGACTATCCGTCAGATCCGCGCCGACGGCCTGCTCGAGCAAAGAGCGGTCGCGATAGATTTGTTAACCGCACAACTGCCGGGCGGGACCAATCTCACGGTGACCGGTACGTTGTATGCCGATGCCGGGTTACCTCGCTTCATAGGTCGAACCGATGTGGTGTCCGACAATCTGCGCAACGCCTTGGACTGGCTTGATGTGCCGCTTGATGGACTGGCCGCGGATCGGTTGCGCAAGGGTGTTTTCGGCGCCGATGTGGACGCCTCGCCAGAACAGATCCAGCTCAGTAAATGGACCGTTGATATCGATAATACCAATATCAGCGGCGGCCTCTCGTTGTTGTTGCGTGACCGACCGGCATTTGGTCTCAGTCTGATTGTCGACAAGATCAATCTGGACGCTTATTTGCCGGCCAACAAGCAGGGTAAAGCGGCTGCTGCGGCGGCAGCACCGGCGGCGGCCGGATCAAAACCGACGCAAAGTACCGCTGTTGAGGTCACCGCGTTGCTTTCATCCTTCGACGCCAACGTGCTGCTCAAGGTTGCGGAGGCACGGTTTCGCGGCTCTTTGATCCGGGATGTGGCGTTAGACGCGACGGTACAATCCGGTGAAATTGTGATCCGTGACCTGTCGATCAAGGATGTCGGCGGCGCCGCGCTGCAGGTCGAGGGAAAGCTTGCCGGGACCATCGCTCAGCCAAGTTCCGACATCAATGTGACGGTCGCCGCCAAGTCGGTGGCTCGGTTGGCGCGTCTGGCCGGGATAGAGGTCCCGGACACCATCCAGAAATTGGGCGGCTTCGAGTTTCAATCGAAGATATTGGGGTCGCTGGATTCTCTGACCCTCGATTCCGTTCTCCAGATCGCCGGAGGTCGCCTGGACCTTAAAGGCGTGGTGGAGCCGCTTGGATCGCCCGTTGGCCTGGATTTGGCGCTTAAGCTTGCACATCCACACACGGAAAGACTGGCGGCTTTGCTGATCGATGGATTTGCCGCCCGCCATATTGTCCTGGGGCCGGGAATTTTAGCGGCCTCAATTTTGACCCGACCGGATCTGGGCGTTGATATAGACACGAGTTTGAACCTCCTTGCCGGTCGCCTCGCCTTGAAAGGCGTGGTGCATCCCTTCGCCGCAAAACCGGCGATTGACGCACGGATCTCCTTCGACCATCCCGATGTCGTGAGCCTGATCAGGCTCGGCGCGCCGAAATTCAAGCCGTCTCGGCGGGA
>JAQBUJ010000243.1 GCA_027623845.1 Pseudomonadota bacterium | reverse complement strand
GAGCAAGCCGATGGGGCGATGCTGGTCGATTTGCAGCGCAACCTCGGTTACCGCGAAAAGCATGCCGAGGGCGCCTATTTCGCCATTCGCGCCCGGCTGCTGGAGGATCTCGGCACCCAGGGTATGGATGGCCGCATCATCTTGACCTCGCCGGATGGAAAACTGGCGCGTCTGGCCGCGTCGGACCTGCTCGCCGCAGGGCTGGACGCGGCGATCATTGAGGGCGGCACCCAGGCATGGGAGGCGGACGGGCAGACGATGGAAGCGGGGATGACCAATCTGGTGTCGCCGACCGATGACGTTTATTTGCGCGCCTATGACCGGACCGATCCGGTGGAGATCGAAAAGGCGATGAACGACTATCTGACCTGGGAAATTGCGTTGGTGGCGCAGATCGCCCGTCCTGGCGGCATCGAATTCAAGGTGTTCCCTGAATAGCGGCTGCGACTTGCGCTAAACCGTATCGATCTCTGACCGTCTCATACGGCCTATTTGGCCGAGTGAGGCGCCGTCGATGGAGGCCGATTTTATCATCGCCTGAACCTGCATTCCGGGTTTCAAGCCAAGCTCACTGACGCTCCGGCGGGTCAGCCGGGCCCACAGCGAGTCAGCGCCGGCGGATAGCCGAACATCGACCTGAGCGCCTTGCGTCTGGCCAATTTCGGTGATCCGCGCGTCTATGATGTTGAGCATGCTGACGTCACGTGGCGGCGATAGGGCGAGGGCCACGTCACGGGCGCGGATACGGACCCGCACCGGCGTTCCCTTGGGTAGATCGACGGCCCCAACCCACAGCGTCCCGCCGCTGAATTCAAGACGGGTCAGGCCAAACGCAACATCCTGTTCGGCCACCCGGCAAGGCAGGACTGCGCCGGCTTCGTAGCGCCCGGTCAGCGGCGCCAGATCCAGGCGGCTGGTGATCTCCTCGACGGCGCCGGTCGCCGCGACCCTGCCCTCGGAGAGCAGGACCATGGTGTCGGCCAGCCGGATCACCTCGTCCATCTGGTGCGACACGTAAATCACCGGGATCTCCAAGGCGTCCCTGAGGTCGGCGAGATAGGGCAGGATCTCGGCCCGGCGCGGCCCGTCGAGCGAGGCCAGAGGCTCGTCCATCAGCAAAATGCGAGGATTGGCCAACAGCGCCCGACCGATCGCCACGCGTTGGCGCTCGCCGCCGGAAAGCGAGCCGGGCCGACGCTCCAGAAAGGCTTCCAATCCCAGTAGATCGACGGTTTCCGCCAGGGTTGGGTGGGCGTCCTTGTCACCCCGGCGACCGTAGAGCAGGTTCTGCCGCACGCTCATATGCGGGAAAAGTCGACCCTCCTGAAACACATAGCCGAGTTGTCTGGCGGCGACGGGAAGGTCGATGCCGGCGGCGGAATCAAACAATACCTGCTCAGCGACGGTGATCCGGCCACGATCCGGGCGGATCAACCCGGCAATGGCGTTGACCAGTGTGGTTTTGCCCGAACCTGAACGACCGAACAGCGCGGTAACGCCGTTCGAGGGGGCCTCGAAATGCGCCGCGATCGAGAAGTCGCCGCGCTCAGCCATGATATCGACGCTGATCACCGGCGCAATTCCTTATCGATGCCGACCCGTCGGGCGACCCGGCGGGCCAGATAGGCCGAGGCGAGCAGCGCCGAGAGCGCGACGACGACGGCTATCACCGCCAGCCGGATCGCCGGGGTGGCGTCGCCGGGCACCTGGGTCTCGGCGAACAGGGCCAGTGGCAAGGTTTGGGTTTCGCCGGGAATATTCGAGACGAAGGTGATGGTGGCGCCGAATTCACCCAGGCTGCGGGCAAAGGCGAGGATGCTGCCGGTCAGAATGCCGGGGAGGCAGAGCGGCACGGTGATTGTCGCGAACACTCTCAGGTCGCTGGCCCCAAGGGTCCGGGCCGCCGCCTCCAGCCCCCGGTCCATCGACTCCAGCGAGAGCCGGATCGCCCGCACCATCAACGGCAACGCCATCACCGCCGAGGCCACTGCCGCGCCCTTCCAGGTGAAGGCCAGGGTGATGTCGAAGTTTTCGTACAGCCAGCCACCGATGATCCCGCGCCGACCGAGCAGGATCAGCAAAGCATAGCCAATCACCACCGGCGGCAGGACCAAGGGCAGATGCACAATCCCGTCGAGCAGCCATTTTCCAGGAAATTGCCGGCGCGCCAGGATCAGCGCGATCAGCAGGCCGGTGGGCAGACAGATCACCAGGCTCCACACCCCGACGCGGAGGCTCAGCATCAGGGCGTCGATCTCCAAGGGGGTAAGCGAGATCATGCCTAATCCGTTTCGAATCCATGCGCCGCGAAGATTTTCCGGCCCGCGGCGGAGGTCAGAAAGGCAAAGAACGCCGCCGCCTGCGGGTTATCGGCTGGCGCGGCCAGCAAAGCCAGGGGATAGACGATCGGCGCATGCGCGCTGGCTGGGACCGTCCAGATTTCCGTCACCGCCGGCGAGGCCAGAGCGTCGGTACGATAGACCAGGCCGAGCGGCGTCTCGCCCCGTTCGACCAAAAGCAAGGCGGCGCGCACATTGGCGGTTTGCGCCAAGCGGTCCTTCAGGTTCGGCCAGAGCCGCAGCGTTTCCAGCGCCTGACGGGCGTAGATTCCGGCGGGGACCCCCTGGGTTTCGGCGATCGACAAAGCCGGGATGATATCGCCTGGCGCGGTGATCGACGGCGGCTGTGGGTTTGATTTCGGCGTAATCAGCACCAGGCTGGTGCGCAGAAAATTTCGGCGCTCATGAAGCAGGTCGGCTTTTTCTAACTGATCGGTCCAAGCCTGGTTCGCCGACAGGAAGATCGACGCCGGAGCGCCATCGATTATTTGCCGCGAGAGGGCGGATGTCGCCGCATAGACGCCCCGAATATCGACTCTGGGAATATCGACTCTGGGATTGTCGATACCGGGATAGGCCTGGATCGCCGCGTCCATCGCGTTGCGGGTGCTTGCGGCGGCGAATACCAAAACCGCTTGACCGGCCATCGCGGTCGCCGCAGTGACGACCGGGCTTGCGGTGCAAGCGAGCGTGGCTAGGATTAAGGCGAAGCGGCGCATTATTAACCCAATAAGTAAGGCGGGCGGAAAAGCGCTATATACGACGGGACATAACGCGTGGCAATCCACGCCTTGTGATCGGGACGACAAGGGAGAGACGCCGATGGCGATGTTTCACGAGGGCAACCGGGCTCTACAGGATAAATTCGACGGTCGCCGCCTCGCCGACAGTCTGGAGCGAAACCGTCGCCACGCTACCTTCACCGAGGCGGACCGAAGCTTCATCGAGACGGCGCCGTTCTTTTTTCTGGCGACGGCGGCTGGCGAGACCGTTGACTGTTCGTTCAAAGGCGGTATGCCGGGCTTTGTCCGGGTCACCGGTGAAAACACCCTCAGCTTTCCCGATTATGACGGCAACAGCATGTACAAGAGCCTCGGCAATATCATGCAAAGCGGCAATGTTGGCCTGTTGTTCATCCGCTTCGATGGTTCCGGCGAGCGGATGAGGATCAGCGGCGCGGCGACCATCGACGATGACCCGGCGCGGGTGGCCGGCTTCGAGGGGGCCAAGATGTTGGTCGATGTGACGGCCCGGCACATCTTTCCGAACTGCCCGCGCTATATCCCGGCGATGGAAGGCTTTGCGCTTTCCGAGAATGTCCCGCGACCTGACTACACCCCGCCCGACGCGGTTTGGAAATTGCGTGACTATGCGCGCGATCATCTGCCGGCCGGTGACCGGGAACGGCTTTTCGGCGAGGCTTCGAAAGAATAGGGTCCGCGGGCGGCAGGCACAGCGTGAAGGCCCGGCGTTTGGCCTGCTTATTCCGGGTCGCGCAATAACGGCGCAAAGGCTTCCATGTCGGCCTCGACGCTTTCGGCGGCCTTGTGTTCGATGGCGTGATAGCGCTGCAGAACATCGCCGCCAAGCGGGCTGAGCTGAGCGCCGCCGCCGCCGCGCCCGCCGGCGGTCTTTTCGACCAGCGGGCCGACAAAATCGGCGTTCATCCGGTCGACTAGGCTCCAGGCCCGCCGATAGGACATGCCCATCTCCCGCGCCGCCGCCGAGATTGATCCGGTTCGACCGATCGCCTCCAACAGCGCCGCCTTGCCCGGACCCAGGGCGACAGCGGCGCCGATCAGCAGTCGTATGCGGGGGCGATGCATTGTGGCTCCGGTGCCGAGCGCCGGCTCTCAGGCCGTCGCTGCGATCGCCGACAGCCGGTCGAGCCCGGCGCCCAGATCGGCAATCAAATCATCAATGTCCTCCAAACCGGCATGCACCCGCAGCAATTGACCGGGTTCATCCCAGGTTGTCGCGGTGCGGAAGTCGCGCGGATTGGCGGGGATGATCAGGCTTTCATAGCCGCCCCAACTGGCGCCCATGCCATACAGCTCAAGCCCATCGAGCATCGCCGCCAGCGCGGCTCTGGAGTAGCCCTCATTGAGGACGAAACCGAACAACCCGCTGGCCCCGGTGAAGTCGCGTTTCCAAATCTCATGGCCCGGATCGTTGGTCAGCCCGGGATGCAGCACCCGTTTGACCTCTGGTCGGCCGCGCAACCAATTGGCCAGTTCGAGGCCGTTGGCCTGATTTTGCGCCATGCGAACCGCCAGAGTGCGTAATCCCCGTTGGGCCAGATAAAGATCGTTCGGGCCGCAAGCGTTGCCATGCAGCTTGGCCATGTCGCGAACCGGGCCGGCCCATTCCTCGGTCCCGACGATGATCCCCATCATCACATCGGAATGCCCGCAGATGTATTTGGTCACCGCTTCGACGACGATATCCACGCCCTTGGCGAAGGGGTCGAAATAGAGCGGGCTGGCCCAGGTGTTATCCATCAGCACCACGGCGCCCTTGTCATGGGCGACCTTGGAGAGGGCCGGAATATCCGACATGTCGAAGGTTTGAGAGCCCGGCGCCTCGGTATAGACGGCGACGGTGTTGTCTTTAAACAATCCGGCGATGCCGGCGCCGATGCTTGGGTCGTAGAAAGTGGTTTCGACTCCGAATCGGGCCAGGAAGGTATTGCAGAACCGTCGTGTCGGGCCATAAGCGTTGTCGGTTACCAAGATATGGTCGCCGGATTTAACGCAAGCCAAGACGGCGTTGGTGACCGCCGCCAAACCGGAAGACACCGCAACGCTTCCGGCCGCGCCATAAACCTCGGTAACCGCTTCCTCGAAGGAACGGCTGGTCGGGGTTCCGGCCCGCCCGTAACGATATCCCGTCCAATCGGGCTTGCGAGCCGCCTCGAAGGCGTCAAGCGAGGGCTGCAGGATCGTTGAGGCATGATAGACCGGCGGGTTGACCACCCCGTGATTGTCGTGCGGGTGGCGCCCCGCATGGGTGATCGTGGTGCGTCGGGAAAATCGCTTGGTGGAGGACATGGGCCGAAATCCAATTCGTTGTGGGCGCTGATCCGCCCGATGTGTGAGGCGACGCACGCAAGGACCGGATTCGTAATACTCCGCCTTGTTGGTCCACGTCCAGACACGGTCCGTCAGAGCTTTTCAAACCGGGCATTTAAAGAAAATGCGGATATGAGGCCGAATTCCAGTTGGAATGCTTGCCAAATCGACTCGGGGCATGGTGGAATTACGGTGATCAAGGAGGGCGCGCCTGATTTCCCGGCAGCCCCATACACTGGGACAAGCCAGAAAAACGGA
>JAQBUJ010000242.1 GCA_027623845.1 Pseudomonadota bacterium | reverse complement strand
CGGAATCTCTCAGGCAAACGGACCTTAAGGCGAGGAACCTCTGGAAAGCAGGCGACGGGGTCCCGTTGTCTCACCGAAGGGGAAAGCCAAGCCGAGCCGTTTCGGTGCGGAGAATCTCTCAGGTTTTCGACAGAGGGGGCGTCCGTCCTGGTAATCGCCGGGACGGCGCTTATTTGTGTCGGAGGCTCTGATGTCTGAAGACAATCTCAAAACCACACCACTTCACCGGGTGCATGAGAGGCTTGGCGCCAAAATGGTGCCGTTCGCTGGGTATGCCATGCCCGTGCAATATCCCGCCGGGGTAAAGACCGAGCACCTGCACACCCGCGCCAAGGCGGGGCTGTTCGATGTCTCGCATATGGGCCAGGTGCGGTTAACAGGCGCGGACGCGGCGGCCAAGCTCGAGGCGTTGGTGCCTGGCAACCTTCAGGCGCTGAAGCCTGGGGCGATGCGCTACACCCTGTTTACCGACGGGGCCGGCGGTATCCTTGACGATCTGATCGTCACCAATGCTGGGGATCATCTTTTCGTCGTGGTGAACGCCGCTTGCAAGGAGCAGGACATCACGCACATGCGTGACAATCTCGATTGCGATATCCAGGTCCTGGAAGACCGGGCGCTGGTGGCGCTGCAGGGACCGGCGGCCGAGGTGGTGCTGAGTAGATTGGTGCCGGGAGTGGCCGGCCTGTCGTTCATGTCCGCCGGCAGCTTTGAATTGGCCGGCGCTGAATGCTTCATCTCCCGCTCCGGCTATAGCGGCGAGGACGGTTTTGAAATCTCGATGCCCGCCGATAAGGCGGTTGAGATCGCTGAGACCTTGCTGAATGACGATGCGGTGGCGCCGATTGGTCTTGGCGCGCGGGATTCGCTGCGCCTTGAAGCGGGGTTGTGCCTCTACGGTCATGACCTCGGCCCGGATACAACGCCCGTCGAGGCGGCTTTGGAATGGACCATCGGCAAGCGCCGGCGCGAGGAGGGCGGGTTTCCCGGCGCCGAGGTAATTTTAAAACAATTGGCCGAGGGTGCGCCGCGCCGCCGCGTCGGGATTCGCCCGGACGGCCGCGCCCCGGCCCGCGAGGGCACCGAGATCGCGGATACCGGCGGCAACCGGGTCGGCGAGATCACCAGTGGTGGTTTTGGTCCCAGTTTTGAAAGGCCGGTCGCCATGGGCTATGTGGCCAGCCATGCCAGTGCGGTCGATACCGAAATCAACGTCATCGTGCGCGGTAAGCCATTGCCGGCCAAGGTCGCGGCGCTACCTTTCGTCAAGGCAAACTACAAACGCGGCTGAAAATCAAAAAAACAAAGACAAGCCAGGAGAGTTAACCATGAGCACCCTCTATTTTTCGGAAGAGCATGAATGGATCCTCGTCGAGGGCGACAGCGGGACTGTCGGCATCACCGACTATGCCCAGGAGCAGCTTGGCGACATCGTCTTTGTCGAGGTTAGCAAGGTGGGTGAAGAGGTTGCCAAGGACGACGACGTGGGCGTCGTTGAATCGGTGAAAGCGGCGAGTGATATCTATTGCCCGGTCTCCGGGACGATCACCGAAGCGAATGACGTCTTGGATGGCGCACCGGAGACCGTCAATGCCGACCCGATGGCCGAGGGGTGGATGTTCAAGATCACGCTGTCCGATGCGGGCGAGCTGGATGGTCTGATGGACCGGGATGCCTACAAGACGTTTTGCGCTACCCTTTGAGCCTGCGCGGCTCGACCCGTCTGAAGACAACAAGGAGAACGGCGATGACCGCGAACCGGCTACCCTATTCCGTCTTGGATTCCAGCGAGGAATTCATCGCTCGGCACATAGGGCCTTCGGCAAAGGACCAAAAGGCGATGTTGGCGGTGATCGGGGTCGATAGTCTCGACGCATTGATCGACCGCACGGTTCCGAAATCGATCCGCTCTGCCGATCCTCTTGATTTGGCGGCGCCCATCGACGAGGCCGCGACCCTGGCGAAGATGCGGGTGCATGCTGATCAGATCAAGGTGGCGCGATCGTTGATCGGTATGGGCTATTCTCCGGCTCGCACGCCGGGCGTGATCCAGCGCAATATTTTGGAAAACCCGGCCTGGTACACCGCCTATACCCCCTATCAGCCGGAAATTTCCCAAGGCCGTCTTGAAGCCTTGCTCAACTTTCAAACCATGGTCTGTGATCTCACGGGCATGGGAATAGCCAATGCCTCGCTGTTGGATGAGGCGACGGCGGCGGCGGAGGCCATGGCGTTTTGCCGCAAGATGGCCAAGGCCAAGGGCGACGTGTTGTTTGTCTCGCGGCATTGTCATCCGCAGACCATCGACGTGATCCAGACCCGGGCTGAGCCGGTCGGCATCAAAGTCGTCGTCGGCGACGAGGCGGATGGGATTGGCGAGCAGGCCTTCGCAGTATTGGTGCAGTATCCGGATACCGGCGGTGAAATCAGAGACTACAAGGCGCTATGCCAGGCGGCGCATGCCCAGGGTGCGATGGTGATCGCGGCGACCGACCTTTTGGCGCTGACACTGTTGACCCCGCCGGGCGAGTGGGGCGCGGATGTGGTCGTCGGCTCCAGCCAACGGTTCGGCGTGCCATTGGGCTTTGGCGGGCCGCATGCGGCCTTCTTTGCCGCGCGCGATGAGCATAAACGCGCGATCCCTGGGCGGCTGGTCGGGGTGTCGATCGATGATGCGGGCGACCCGGCCTACCGATTGGCGTTGCAGACCCGCGAGCAGCATATTCGCCGCGAGAAGGCGACCAGCAATATCTGCACGGCCCAGGTTCTGTTGGCGGTAATGGCGTCGATGTACGCGGTCTATCATGGCCCGAGTGGCTTGCAGAGGATCGCGACGCGCATTCACCGGCTGACCGCGATCCTGGCCGAAGGGTTGCGCCAGCTTGGGTATCAGATCCAGACCGATGGCTTCTTTGATACCATTTTGGTTAAAACCGACGATTGGACCGGCTCGGTGATGGAAGCCGCCCGGGTCGAGGCGATCAATCTTCGGGCCTTTGAGGACAAGGTGGGGATTTCTCTCGATGAGACCTGTGGGCGTGATCTGGTGGAGCGGCTCTGGTCGCTGATGGCCTTCGATTCGATGAAACAGATTTCCTTCGATGAGATTGACGCGACGCTTTCCGATGCGCTGCCCGATGGATTGCGCCGCAGTTCCGCCTACCTGACGCACCCGGTGTTCAACAGTCACCACTCCGAGACCGAAATGCTGCGCTATATCCGCCGGCTCTCGGACAAGGATATCGCGCTTGATCGTTCGATGATTCCCCTCGGCTCCTGCACGATGAAGCTGAACGCGACCACCGAGATGGTCCCGATTACCTGGCCGGAATTCTCCCAAGTGCATCCGTTCGCGCCGGTCGACCAGGTCGAGGGTTATGTGCAGATGATCCGCGAGCTGGAACAGATGCTGTGCGCCTGTACCGGCTACGCGGCGGTTTCCCTGCAGCCGAATGCCGGTTCGCAAGGCGAATATGCCGGGCTTTTGATGATCCGCGCCTATCACCGCGGGCGCGGCGACACACAGCGTGACGTTTGTCTGATTCCCAGCTCGGCCCATGGCACCAACCCGGCCTCGGCGGCGATGGCCGGCATGCGCATTGTGGTGGTGAAATGCGACGACCACGGCAATGTCGATGTTGAGGATCTAACGGCCAAGGCCGCCGCCCACGGCGATACCCTGGCGGCGTTGATGGTCACCTATCCCTCGACCCATGGAGTCTTTGAGGAGGCGATTGGCCAGATCTGTGGGATCATTCATGATCACGGGGGCCAAGTCTATATGGACGGGGCCAATCTGAACGCCATGGTTGGATTGTGCCAGCCTGGCCATTTCGGCTCCGACGTTAGCCATCTCAATCTGCATAAGACGTTCTGCATTCCCCATGGCGGCGGTGGGCCCGGCGTCGGGCCGGTCGGTGTCGCGGCACATCTGGCGCCGTATTTGCCGGGGCATCGGTTTGGACCGACCCAGGAAACCTCAATCGGCCCGGTCAGCGCTGCGCCCTGGGGAAGCGCCGGGATCTTGCCGATTTCCTGGGCCTATGTGACGATGATGGGCGCCAAGGGCATGCGGGACGCGACCGAGGTGGCGATACTCAACGCCAACTACCTCGCCGCCCGATTGAAAGAGCATTTCCCGGTGCTGTATACCGGCGTCAATGACACGGTGGCGCATGAGTGCATCATCGATTTACGCCCCGTTAAGGAGGCGACCGGGGTGAGCGTCGACGACGTCGCCAAGCGGCTGGTCGATTTTGGCTTCCATGCGCCGACCATGTCTTTCCCGGTTCCCGGCACCCTGATGATCGAGCCGACCGAGAGTGAGCCGAAGGGCGAGCTTGACCGTTTCGTTGACGCGATGGCGGCGATCCGCGAAGAGATCTTCGCTATCGAGCGCGGCGAGATTGCCCACGAGGACAGCCCGCTTGCGCATGCGCCGCATACCGCTGCGGCGTTGATGGACGCCGGTTGGGACCGCAAATACAGCCGCGAACAGGCGGTGTTTCCAAACCAGGCGGCCCGGACCGACAAATACTGGCCGCCGGTCGGCCGGATCGACAATGTTCATGGCGATCGCAATCTGGTGTGCTCCTGCCCGCCGATCTCGGATTACGAAGACGCGGCGGATTAGGGCGGTGGATTAGGAGAGACCGGTGCCAGGTTTTTGACCTCGAACAACGCCAAGCGACCATCCAAGCCGCTGCGGCTCGCCGGGATCGCCACTGCGTCGCCGCCGCATCGTTTCAGCCAGGCGGCGGTGCGTGAGAAGGCGCGAGAAGCTTTTGGCGCGCGTTCCGATATCTTTAAGCGCTTGGAGCCGGTTTACGATAACGCGGGAGTGCAAAATCGTTATTTTTCTCGCCCCCTCGACTGGTTCCTGCAGCCGCGTGGTTGGACGGTCTCCAACGATGCCTATCTGCAGGTCGCCGAGAACTTGCTGGAGCAGGCCGCCCGCGAGGCGATCGGCCATGCCGGGGTGTCGCCCTCGGACATCGACACGATCATCACTGTTTCCAGCACCGGTGTGGCGACGCCAAGTTTGGAGGCTCGGCTGTTCACTCGCCTTGGGTTTCGTCCGGACGTTAAACGTTTGCCGGTCTTCGGTCTCGGCTGTGGCGGTGGGGTGCTGGGGTTGGGGCGGGCGGCGCAGATGGCTGCTGGTGCGGCCAACGGCGCAGATGGCGAGACGGTGTTGCTCTTGGTGGTTGAGCTGTGCAGCCTCACCTTCCGCCTGGATGATCTCAGTAAAAGCAATCTGGTGGCGACGGCCTTGTTTGGTGACGGGGCCGCTGCTCTGGTGCTTGTGCCCTCGGAATCCGGAACCGGGCCAGCCGTCACCGCTTGGGGAGAGCATACATGGCCGGACACGACCGACGTCATGGGGTGGCGGGTTGAGGACGCCGGGTTGGGCGTGATTTTTCAACGATCGATCCCGGAAATCGTCCACACCCGTTTCCGCGCTGCCACTGACGCCTTCCTGGCGCGTTATGGTCTGAGGGTCGAGGACATCGATCATTTCGTTTGCCACCCCGGCGGCGCCAAGGTGATCGACGCTTTGGAGCAAGCGCTTTCCCGTCCGCCCGGATCCTTCACCGCGACCCGCGCGACGTTGCGCGATCATGGCAACATGTCGGCCGCTAGCGTGTTGTTTGCGCTGGACGGCTCGCTCCGCGAGCA
>JAQBUJ010000241.1 GCA_027623845.1 Pseudomonadota bacterium | reverse complement strand
ATTGGCCATTGTCCAGGAGACCGGCATGCAAAGCTTTTTCGGACGATCGAGCCACCAAAAGGCGGCGTCGCCAAGGTTGTTTGGCCGATCCGTCTTGGTCTTTTGCCTTGTCCTGGCTTGCAGCATAGCGCCTCGGACCGCCAAAGCCGCCGAAGCCTTCGACCCGCTGCAATCGGTGGTCCGGGTCATGAGTTCGGTTCCCCTCAATGCCCGGACCGCGCCAATTCTTGGAACCGAACGCTCGGGCAGCGGCATCCTGATCGGCGATGACGGCCTGATTCTGACCATCGGCTACCTCATTCTTGAAGCCAGCGCCCTGCGGGTGGCGGCGCCGGGCGGCGAGCCGGTCCCGGCGGAGTTCGTAGCCTATGATCATGCCAGCGGGTTCGGCCTTCTCAAGGCTCAGCAACCGTTAGGAGTGAAGGCCGCGAAACTGGGTAAATCAGCGAGGCTCGCAGAGGCGGATTACGTGGTCGCCGCCGCCACTGGGGGTAACGATCACGCAACCATGGCGCTGGTGCTCAGCCGCCGTCCCTTCGCCGGCGCCTGGGACTACCTTCTGGAAAGCGGGATTTTCACCACGCCGCCGCTGCGCGCCCACCAAGGCGCCGGGTTGTTTAGTCAGGATGGTAAATTGCTGGGTGTCGGCTCTCTAGTCATCCGCGATCTCATTGGCGACGGCAGTGGTCCGCCGGGCAATCTGTTCGTGCCCATCGATCTGCTTAAGCCGATCCTCTCGGATCTCTTGGCGTTCGGACGCTCAAGCGAGCCGGCCCGCCCGTGGATTGGCGTCTATCCGGTCGAGGTTGACGGCGTGCTGGTGGTGAACCGGGTGGCCGCCGACAGTCCGGCCGAGGCGGCGGGTGTCAGGCGTGGTGATGTCATGCTGGGCGTGGCGGAACGGCCGGTGCGGGAAATGGACCGCTTTTTCCGCCTGCTTTGGGGGTTAGGCGCGGCCGGAGTCGAGGTGCCGCTTAAAATTCTGCGGGGCGAGAATGTCATCAATATCGTCATCGAAAGCGGTGACCGGATGAAATGGCTGCGGATGAAGCCTTCTTATTGACCGATCTATAGGATCACCGACGATCAACAATAACCCTCGCGTACCGGAACCCCCGCATGGCCGCCTCAACGAAGAACAGCAAGTCCAAATCCAAGCCGAAGATGCACCTCGCCCAGTTTCTGGTGCATGGCCCGACCTATCACAGTCTCGCCATGTGGCGGCATCCCGAGACCGCCAAGGCCGGCTATGATTGGAGCCGCCCGGAACTGTATCAGCACATCGCCAAAGTCTGCGAGCGTGGCTTGTTCGACACCGTCTTCTTCGCCGACTTGAACTACATCGCCGATACCTTCGGCGGCAGCATGGGACCGGCGTTGCGAAACGCCACCCAGGCGCCGGAACACGACCCGATCCCGCTGCTGTCCTTCATGGCGGCGGTGACCAAGCGGATCGGCGTCGCCTCAACCTTCTCGGTAAGCCACAGCCATCCCTTCTACGCCGCCCGTCTCTGGGCCTCGCTGGATCATCTGACCGAGGGCCGGGCCGGCTGGAACGTCGTCACCTCGATCAACAGCAATCAGGCCGCCAATTACGGTGAGGAGCGCCAATCCGCCGACACCCGCTATGACCGGGCGCATGAGTTTATGGAGGTTTGCCAAAAGCTCTGGCGTTCCTGGGACGAGGACGCGGTGGTGATGGACCGCGAGAACGCAATCTTCGCCGATCCCGACAAGGTGCATCGGATTGAGCATGAGGGCCGGTTCTTCAAGTCGCGCGGCCCGTTGAACGTGACCCGCTCACCGCAGAACGGCCCGGCGATCCTGCAGGCCGGCACCTCGCCCAAGGGTCAGGATTTCGCGGTAAAATACGCCGACGCGATCTTCGCCATCCAACCCCGCGCCGTCGATGCCGCCGCCTATTTCGCCTCGATCAAGGGGCAAATGGCGGATATCGGCCGCGATCCCGACACCTGCAAGATCCTGTTCGGCATGCAGCCGATCATCGGCGCGTCGCAAGCCGAAGCCCTGGAAAAACAAGAAGAGCATAACAGCCTGGTGCCGCTGGAGGGTGGGATGGCGATCCTGTCGGCGCATCTGGATTTTGATCTCTCGAAAATACCGCCGGACGCCCTGATGACCGAGCGCCAGGAGCCCGAACTTTTCCGCATGCGCACCCGGTTCCGCAAACCCGACGGCACGCCAATGACGGTGGCTGAAACGGCGACCCGGCACGGCCAAAGCGTCAGTCTGCCGCAATTCGTCGGCACCCCCATCAGCATCGCCGACCAGATGGAAGCCTATATCGACACGGTCGGCGGCGACGGATTCATGATCTCGGCGACCCACTCACCGGGCGCGATCGAGGATTTCGTCGACCTGATCGTCCCGGAATTACAGAAGCGCGGCCTGTTCCGCACCGAGTACAAGGGCAAAACCCAGCGCGAGATCCTGACGCAGAAAGATTGAGGACGAGGCTTCGCGTTCTAAAAAACGCTGGTCACCCCAACGACCATCCCTCAATTCCCCAAAAACCGCCGCACCACATTGTCGACCATGGCCGAGACATTGTTGTCGCCGCCATTGATCGGCAAGGCGCCGCAAAAGGTGATCGAGCCGACCGAAAACACCGCGCCGCCATTGGCGGTCTCGAAATAGACGATATCGGCGCGGATCAAATCCTCGACCGGCTCATGCGGCCAAGTGTCGTGATGGGTTAAAATATCCTCCGGCACCAGCACGAAACCATCGCCGTGATCGCTGGAGGTGGCGAGCACCACCGCATTGAGCGGCGTGCCCAACCGAGTATCCGCCCGGTCCAGCTCAAAGCCCGCCGCGCCGCCGCCGGCAAGGCCGAAATCACCGATCAGATCACCCTCGATCCCCTCGAAGATCCAGGCCACTTCGGGATCATAAGATGCCGGTGTGCGCTTATACGGCCCGCCGTCATGATCGCCCTGAGAGGAGAAGCCGACACCGGCCAGCACCTGCGGCGCCCGACCATTGCGGCGCCAAAGCCCGCCATAGGTACCGTCGAAAGCGTTGTAATACTCCCCCGGATCGGCGGCCCAGGCGCGGATACCGCCCTCGCCGCGGCGGATCTCAACCGCATCCGGCCAGCCGGCGCTGACCGCGACCTTCCAGTAAAACCCATTGCCGCCGAGATAGAGGAACCGTCCGCCGCCATCGACATAATCCTGCAAGGCGTCGAGCGAGCCCGGCGTATGATATTCCGGATGCGAGCAGGTGATCACCAGGTCATAACCGGCGATGGCCTCCTTGCCCCAAGCATGCAACTCGTCATCGGTGATCACATCGAAGTCGTGCCCCTTGGTCTCCAGCCAGTACCAGAGATGACTGTCAGCCGGGAAATGCCGGCAACCGGAGCCCCGCACCTCGGGGTAGGAGATCACGTTTGAACGCATGGTGATGATCGGTCGGCGGCGCGAAGAATAGCCGATGCCGCTGCCGTCGGAGTGATAATTATAAGTCGACAGACCGAACTGCGGATGATCATCGGTGCTGTAGGGACTGGCGCCCCATTCGGCCATCCGTTCGCGCATGGAGTCCGTGGTGTTGCCGCGCGCAATGTTGGAATAGACCGTATAGGTGAAGGTCGGGATCAGCACGCATATCCTGGCGCGCGGTTTGCCCTTGGGCGCGGTGACGAAGAACGGCACCATCTCCTCGTCGCCGGCGCTGGTCTTCAGCCTGGCGGCGTAGACACCGCTTTTGAAATCATTGGGGACGGTGAAGCTGAAATCAGTCTCCCAGCCACAATCATAGAGATCGTCGTCGTGAAAATGTACGGCGGCGTAGTGTTCGGGTTTTTTCGTCCAGTCAAAGGCGCTGCCGTCCCAGCGGGCGCCCTTCACCGCCCGGGTCGGCAGGTTGACCAGGGCGCCGTTGAGGCCGTTCGGGCCGACATCCGGCGCATTCGGCCCGGACACATCTTGCGAAAAATCCCAAGCGGCGACCAGCCCGCCATGCGCGCCGCCGGAGGCGATCGCCATGATCGTTTCATCGCCTGGAACACCGTTCAGCACGAACGGCCGTTCGATCTTACCGTTATAGTGGTTGGAGACTGGCCCGGCGCCGAGCGCCGCAACGATCAGCGGTGAACCCGGCGGGATGCTCGGCGCCGTGGCGGCGGCGTTCTCGGCCGTTCCGGCGTCATCGGCGTCAACCCGAGCCACGAGCGGCTGTTGACCGACCCGCAAAGTCCCGGTCGCAGCGTCATAACTTGCCCAGACCCGATACCAGCGCTGCGCCACCAGCGGTTTGCCGGTCGCCGTCGAGACCATCGGGCCGGAACCGTCACCGGCCAGAACCGCCGCCCCATTGGGGCCGATCACCAGAGCCAGGCCGGCGCCGGACTTGGGATCAAAGCGCCCGATGACGCCTTGTTGGCCGCGATCCGGCGTGGTCGGCCCGATCGTCGCGCCGAAGGTAAAGCTCTCCAACCCCTCCAGCGACGCTGCCGCCGTGACTTGCATATAGGAGCCGAGATGCGACGGCTGAAAACGCGACGGGTAGTGCGCCGCGAAATCGGCGGCGATGTCCTGCTCGATCAACCCCGGTCCCTCCGGACTGGGGTCACCGGAAATCACCCGCACCAGCCGCGCCGCATAGGGTTCCGCCGAACCGCTGGAAACCTTGAATTCGATGGTCTCGCCCGGCTGCAGCGAGAAACGATCGGCGTAACCGACAATGGGGATACGGGGCATGGGAGATCTCCAATGCTTCATTAAAACGGCGCGTCGCCTTTGATCGTCACCCGGTAGCCGCGTCGCACCTCGGGATAGTAGTCCCACATTGCGTGATGCAGGGCGCAGCGGTTATCCCAGAACGCTATCGAGTTGGCCGCCCATTTAAACCGGCATTGGAAATTCGGCTTGGCGACATGCTGGAACAGGAAGTCCAGGATCGCTCGGCTTTCATCCTTTGGTATGTCGACGATTTGTTGGGTGAAGATCTTGTTGACGAAGATTGATTTGCGCCCGGTTTCCGGATGGGTGCGGATCACCGGGTGCGCGTTCGCCGGGAACACTTTGTCGGGATTGTAGATCCCGGCGCGCTTGGCGCGGTCAATATAGTTGGGCCCGCCGTCATGCACCGCCGAGAGCCCGCCAAGCAACCCCTTCATCGGCTCGGAAAGCGCGTCATAGGCCGCGTACATACTGGCGAACAAGGTATCGCCGCCGTTGGACGGAACCTCGAACAGCCGCAGGATACTGCCCATCGGCGGCTCCACGTCGCAGGTGACATCGGAATGCCACTCGTCGCCGTTCACCCGCGAAGTATCAGGTCCGGCGTTGAGATAAAGGATCTCCGGATGCCCCTCCAACCCGTTGCGGTCGCGGGCCGGATGGATATGCAGTTCGCCGAACTGCCGGCCAAAATCCTTTTGTTCATCGACGCTGAGATCCTGGTCGCGGAAAAACAACACCAGGTGATCCCGGAGCGCCTGCTTGACCGCGCCGAGCACGTTATCGGAAAGCGGCTTGGACAGGTCCAAGCCGGAAATCTCGGCGCCGATCAACGGTGTGACGGGATTGATATCAAGGGCCGTGGCCATCGCGCGCATCCTTCAAACCTTCAACTGTCGGCGCAGTTTATGGGCAAAACGCCTGGTTGTCAGGCTTCAGGATACGCCCCAGGCGAAATGCCCGTGATCTGCTGAATGAC
>JAQBUJ010000240.1 GCA_027623845.1 Pseudomonadota bacterium | reverse complement strand
GTCGGCCTGGGCCCTGGCGATGACTTCGATCGCCGCTGATGTGGTGACCCGTGAGGCGTGATAGCGCCCGCCGCTTAGGGCCAACAGACGCAGGTCCCGTTCAATCATCATCACCTCGGCGGCGGCCGGGATGCCGGCCAAGCCAAGCCGGGTCGCGGTTTCACCCTCGGACATCACCCCCTCGCCAACCAGCTCGGGTATCTCGGGGTGTTGGATCACCAGCGTGCCGAATACGGTGGAATAGGAAAGCAGCCGGCGCATGACCATGGCGCTGGCGATCGCCTTGGGGCCATCGGTGAAGCCAAGCGCGCCGGCCTCGTGCAGCAGGCCGATCTCCGCCATTTCCTCGCCCCGGGTCCGCTTGGTGGCGGCGGCGTAGCTGTGCACCGAGATCATACCCACCTCGGCGGCGCGGCGCTCGACGAACTCCAGCAGCGCCACGTCATCGACGACCGGATCGGTGTTCGGCAGGCAGATGATGGTGGTGACCCCACCAGCCGCCGCCGCTAGGCAGGCTGAGGCCAAGGTCTCCAGATGCTCGTTACCAGGTTCGCCGGTCGTCACCCGCATGTCGATCAGGCCCGGCGCCAGGCACTTGCCGGCGCAATCAACCACATCAACGTCCTCCTGGACCGCGTCGATGAAGACCTGCGGTCCCGCCTCGACCACCCGTCCATCCTCGACCAACACCGCGCCGAGCGCGTCGAGATCGCTTGCCGGGTCAAGCAGGCGGGCGTTTTTGAAGATCGTGCGGGTCATCGGCGCGCTCGTCTCTGGATAAGGATCACTGGTTCTTCGCCCAGGGGGCGACTTGGCTGCTGACCAGCGCCTCAAGGCAAGCCATGCGCACCGCGACACCCATTTCCACTTGTTCGCGGATCAGGCTGCGGTCGATATCGTCGGCCACCTCGGAGGCGATCTCGACGCCCCGGTTCATCGGCCCGGGATGCATGATCAGCGCGTCCGGCTTGGCGACTTTCAGTTTCTCGTAGTCGAGACCATAGAGCCGGTAATACTCACGGATCGAGGGTACGAAGCTGCCCTTCATCCGTTCGGTCTGCAGGCGCAGCATCATGATGATGTCGGCATCGGCAAGGCCGCGCTCCATGTCGTGGTGGATTTCCACCCCCATTCGCTCCAGCCCGACCGGGATCAATGTCGGTGGGGCCACGGCGCGAACCCGGGCGCCCATGATCGCCATCAAATGGATATTCGAGCGCGCCACCCGGCTATGGGCGATGTCGCCGCAGATCGCCACCGTCAGCCCCTCCAACCCATGCCCGAGCCGCCGCCGGATGGTCAGCGCGTCGAGTAGGGCCTGGGTCGGATGCTCGTGGGTGCCGTCACCGGCGTTGATCACCGAGCAATTGACTTTCTCGGCCAATAGATGGACGGCGCCTGAATCGGCATGTCTGACCACCAGCACGTCCGGGTGCATGGCGTTCAGGGTCATGGCAGTGTCGATCAAGGTTTCGCCCTTCTTGATCGAACTGGTGGCGACGGACATGTTGATCACATCGGCGCCGAGACGCTTTCCGGCCAACTCAAAGGAGGTGCGGGTCCGGGTTGAGTTCTCGAAGAACAGGTTGATCAGGGTTCGGCCGCGCAAGCTGGAGTGCTTCTTGTCACCCTGGCGATTGGCGTCCACGTAAACGTCCGACTGATCGAGCAGTCGCTCGATATCGGCGCGTTGAAGACCCTCGATGCCGAGCAGATGGCGGAACCGGAACAACGGCTCGGGCGAGGTCTGTGGGAGAGTTTGTGCTGTCATTAAAGCGGCACTATAGGGGGGCTTGGCTATTCTTCACAAGCACGGCGGAAAGCGCCGTTGCGAGGCCTTGATTTTTCAGGATTTCATCCAGCCTGTCGTCGCCGGCGAATCGGCTCGTCGGTGAGAGAATCGGACGGATTGGGTTCAGTCAACCAAGGCCGACTTCATCCAAACAACGCCAGCATCACCGGGATTGTCAACGCCGCCATCATGATCTGGGTGGTCAGGATCGCCGCCATCAACTCGTGATCGCCGCCAAACTGGCGGGCCATCACATAGGACGAGGCCGAGGAGGGCAGGGAGGCGAACAGGATCGCCACCCCGGTGGTGACCGGGTCCACATTCTGCAGCTGGCAAAGCCAGGCAGTCAGCAGCGGGATCGCCAGCAACTTCAAGCAATTGCTGAACAGCAAGGGGATTGGGCTGCGCCTGACCACACCGAAATTCAGGCCGGAGCCGACGGCGAGAAGCCCAAGCGGCAGGGCGCCGCGCCCCAGCAGGTCCAGGGTCGTGGCCGCCAGATCGTGGATACCGGTCCCGGCCAGATTGGCGCCGATGCCGATGGCGCAGGCGATGATGATCGGGCTCTTGGTCAACCGCTTGAGGATAACCGCGACGCTGGGCGGTCCATCCGGGCCAAGCCGCGCCAGACTCCACATCGAAATCACGTTAACCAGCGGGATAACCGCAGCGATGCCGACTGCCGCCAGGGCCTGACCGCTGGCGCCGTAGAGCGGGACGGCGGCAGCCAGGCCGATATACGAGTTTTGCCGCACCGCGCCTTGCAGGATCGAGGTATAGACCGGCCCATCGATCCCGACGATCCGGCGCACCACGACCAAAGAGCTCACCACCAGCACCGTCGCGCCGGCCATCGCGGCGGCCATCGGCATGACATCGAATTCCGACAGGTCGGTATTGCCGAGCTTAACAATCAATAAGGCCGGCAGCAGCAGCCAATAGACCAGCGCCTCGATACCGCTCCACAGGGTATCGGGAAAGGCGCGCGCCCGTTTCAGGCCATAGCCGAGGAGGATCAGCGCGAATACCGGCGCCAAGGCCGAGAGCAGGGTGGGCATGAGGGAGCGTCGCCGGTTACACCGATGGGAGCGCACAGGTATACTGCGGCCTGTCGTCTACGTCACTTGGTGCGTGTTTTGGCGCGACACTTGCCGCATCCCTGGCCACATTACCAGATTCCGAAACCTTGCGTGGAGCAGCAGGACCAGTGGAAGTCGATCCGAACAGCGCGGTTCAGCTGATCATCTCCGGCCGTGTCCAGGGCGTCTGGTTCCGCAACTGGACGGTTGACGAGGCCAAGGCGCGCGGCCTCGACGGCTGGGTGCGCAACCGACGCGACGGCACCGTCGAGGCGCTGCTATCGGGTCCGTCTGCCATGGTTGGCGAAATGATCGCCGCGTGCCACCAGGGACCGCCGCTGGCCCGGGTCCGCGATGTTGAGGCGCAACCGGCGACGGCGCTGGCGCCCGGCTCCGGCTTTAAGCAGCGGGGCGCTGAATGACCGGCCGGCCGGACCTTCCCGGCGCCCAGGCGTTCCAGGCGCGGTGGCGCTGGCTTGAAGGACAGGTCCACGAGCTGAGCGATGGCGAGGGACTTCGTCCGGCGCCACAGGCCGATGCCCTATTGGCGGAAATGAACCAGGTGTTCTGCGGCGGCGCCTGGCTGGCCACGGTGATCCTGGCCCAAGCGGTGCTCGACGCCGACCTCACCGAAAATGACAGTCTTGATGGGGCAAGCCTGAATGAACTGCGCTTCGGGCGTGGCTACGTCTGGTTGCGGGAGCGCCGGAACCTGCTGCTGCATGCCGATGGTCCCGGCCCGGCGGTGACTGTGGTCGGTCGAATCCGCGACGCCGCCGCCCTGGAACGCGATGCCCGCCGGGCGGTAGAGTTGGTGATCAAGGGGCTGGCCGGTCGGGTGTGAGGCGGCTCAGGCGGGCAGATCGGCGGGCAGATCGGCGGGCGATTCGGATCGGCCCATCAAGCTGCCGGGACCGAAACTATGCGCAAACGTATCGCGCAGGGCCATGTCGACCTCGGCCATGCTGACCGGCAGGCCAAGGTCCTCAAGGCTGGTCACCCCATGCTGGGCGATGCCGCAGGGCACGATACCGTCGAAATGCTGCAGATTTGGCCCGACATTCAGCGCCACGCCGTGCAGGGTGACCCAGCGCTTGATCCGCACGCCGACGGCGGCGATCTTGTCCTCGCGGTCGGGTTGATTGAGATCGCTGCGGCGCACCCAGATGCCGACCCGTCCGGCGCGGCGCTCACCCTCGACGTTAAACCGCGCCAGGGTCCCGATCAGCCAATCCTCCAGCGCCTGGACATAGCACCTGACGTCCTGGCGCCGGCGTTTCAGATCCAGCATCACATAGGCCACCCGCTGCCCCGGCCCGTGATAGGTGTACTGGCCGCCCCGCCCGGTGTGATGCACCGGAAAGCGATCCGGCGTCAGCAGGTCCTGCGCATTGGCGCTGGTGCCCGCCGTATAGAGCGCCGGGTGCTCCAACAGCCACACCTGCTCGGCGGCGTTTCCCAGATGAATAGCCGCCGCCCGCTCCTCCATCGCCGCCACCGCCTCGTCATAGGCGACCGGATGATCCGAGAGCCGCCACTCGACCAGCGAGCCGGTGCCAGAACTGACTCCAAGACCGGCATCAGGAGAGGCGGGGGGATAAAGCGTGTCGGACATCGCGTTTCGTCGATCGGTTGGCTTGATTAACGGATCGGGATTTGCTACTCCCGCGCTTCCTGGCGACGACAAGCCGCCGGGGTTCCGAGCGAGAATAGTGCGGTCGTGGCGGAATTGGTAGACGCGCAGCGTTGAGGTCGCTGTCCGGGAAACCGGGTGGAAGTTCGAGTCTTCTCGACCGCACCATCTTCTCTTGAAGTCGAAACGGCGTGGTTGGCGTCGTTTCGCTTGGCCTCCGGCGAGCCGCGCGACCTCGTCCGAGAGAATTACCCCCACAAAGAAATACGCCTTTTCCCCCCTCCAGCCCTAACCCTCTCCGCCCCTAACGCAGCCCGCCGGAAACGTAGACTGTGTCGGCGGTCATATAGGGGGCCGCGTCGGAGCAGGCGAAAAGCACGGTCTCGGCGATTTCTTCCGGCGCCGCCATTCGGCCCATCGGCGTCAGGTCGTTAAAGGCCTGGAGCACGGTCTCGGGCGTTTCGTTGTGAAAAGCCGTGTCGACCACGCCGGGAGAGATCGACAGACAGCGGATGCCTTGGCGGGCGAACTCGCGGCCGATGCCCATGGTCATGGTGTCGACGGCGCCCTTGGAGGAGGCGTAGTGGATTGAGTTACCGGCCCCGCCGACCTTGGCGGCGACGCTGGCGATGTTGACGATGACCCCGGCGCCGTTTTGCAGCATATGCGGAATGATCGCCTGAGCCGAATTGAAGGTGCCCTTGACGTTCAGCGCGTAGGTCCGCTCCCAAAGGTCGTCGGTGATCTCCAGAAACGGCTTTCTCGCCAAGGCGCCGCCGGCGGAGTTCAACTCGAAATCGACTTTGCCGAAATCACTGATCGCCTGACCGACCATGGCGTCGACCTCAGCGCGGATCGTGACGTCGCATTGCACGAACGTCGCTTTTGCGCCGAGTTGGATGACTTGGTTGGCGACCCGTTCGGCGGCTTCGGGATCGAGATCGGCGCAGACCACATTGGCCCCTTCGCGGGCGAAAACCAGGGCCGTGGCCCTGCCGATGCCGCTACCGGCGCCGGTGATCAGGATGGTCTTGCCGTGGAAATAATCCGGGGTCTTGGCCATTGCGTCTCCTTGGCCGGGTCGCTATCGCCAGCCTGTTTTGGTCAATTGTCCGGTCAGCTTGTTTACTTCCTTGTCAGGGTGCAAGCCTGCTGCCGTCGGCGTAACCGCCCGATGTGGGCCGGCTTTGGATTGGCTT
>JAQBUJ010000239.1 GCA_027623845.1 Pseudomonadota bacterium | reverse complement strand
AGCGTAACCAGAGCGGAAACCCACTTAAGATATCCCCGAAACTGTTCAGACAAACCGAACCACCTCTCGTTTCCCGGTGTAGTCGGCGCCAAGGGCGGCGCAGGCGGTTTGCGCGTGTTTGGAGATGAAAAATTCCGTCGGCATTTCGGCTGTCACATCAATGACCGTGACGTTGGAAAGCGCTGCAAGGCCGCTTAATCGGTCTTCTTCCGAAACGTCCTTGGCATAAACGTCGAGTACCGGGCCGAAGGTATTTGCATCGCGTTCCGAAACCTTGCGGTTGCGACAAAAGATGAAGCCGACCTCGTCCTTCGCCTCATGCCAGCTGTATACATCGTGAGACGGCCATGCTGGATCGTCGCCTATCGCTTGTTCGATTCTGAGTAAGGTCTTGAGCGTCGGACTCCAGTCCGGCTCGTTCATGCCTCTGAGCAGACGGTCCGGAATCTCGCAACGGCGAGACAACGCCTTTGCGGTTGTTCCGGTATTGGTCAAAAAATTTCGGGATTATCCCCTGAGAGCAAGTTGATCTATCTGCGTGAGGGTCTGCCGCCGTCCCTGAGCGGCACATTTTGGGTCATAAGCCGGTCGCCAACACATGATCGGCGAAATTCACTCATCATCTTTCTTCTTGCGTCCCCAGATAAGGAGGGTGTATGAGTTTCCCATAGATTGGAATTCGCCATGACTTCACGGAATGAAAGCTCTTCCATCAACCTCCCCACCCGAGAAGACGTTCTTGGTTGGAAAGAGGCGCTTGACCGGCTCAAGGTTGAGGAGTCTGAAATGAAGGCCCGGCATGCAGCCGAGGAGAAGGCGATCCGAAATCATCGTGCAAAGTTGGACAAGCTGGTCGAGTACGGCATGCAGCTAGTTGATTTGGATGCGTTGCCTACGGAGCCAACCCTTGTCCCCGAACTCGCCCCGGATCCCGCCCCTAATCTTCATGAAGAGAAACCTGCGCCGACGGCTATTAGGATGCATAGGGGTAGGGGGAAAACGTGGACGGCGACGATTAAAAAAGCCGTGATTGATGGGGACCGCCCGATGACCTACAGCGAGGTTAAAGAGGCGATCGGCGAAACTCACCTTGGCGAAACGTTGCGGCGAACCGACAAGGCTTTTTATGGAGGCCTTTCAAAACTCAGCGGCAAAGGGGAAATCATCAAGCATCGCGGGCACATGTTTTCTCCGAAGGCCTATCAGCGATTTATGGATGACGTTAATGCGGGTCGTATTGAGGATTTTCCTGACTCTCCATTTAGCAGCAGCGGTCCCTCACCTAACGAGATCGCAGTTGAGCGGTTTCTTGCTCGACGCCCCGGTGGGGCCACTACGGTCGAAATCGTGAACGATTTACTGACCAACCCGCCTGAAGACCTGGAAGTAACGACGAATAGGACCTCGATATATAACCTGCTGAATCGTCATTGGAGGAGCGGCAAGCTCATCCGGCACGGGGATCGATACAGCCTCCCTAGTGCGAAGAACAAAGCGCCCGACTCAGAAGAGCCGAGCGCCTTAGAATCGGGCGGGGCCGACACCCCGCCTTTCGATGGCTAGAGGGTAATTAAACTCTCCGGCTGAACTTCCTGTGTGCCACAGGCCAGACCCGGGGCTGGTAGCCCCCGGTAGATTGGAGGCAGGCCATGACGGCCTTACCACCATAGTGTGGTCCCGGTTGTAGTAGGTGGTTAGCCCTGCTACTGCCGGCAGCCGCCGAGGGCGGCACGGGCGGGGAGGAGACGTCCTCTCCGTCCACCCCTTCAAACGAAGCGCATCCCGGGTCCATACCGGGGTGCGTTTTCGTGCTTGATGACCTATACTCTAACGTACGATTTGTCAAGAATCGCAGGAGGTTAGATTGCCCCCATCACCGTTATCTCTGCGCCAAGCCATTGACGAGAAACGACTAAAAGACTTCATTGAGCAAGAAGAATCTCGCGGCGTGTCCTCTGACGAGCCCGCGTTTGAACGTGTTATCGGAGCCACCGTCATACTGCCCCAATCAGAAGATCAAACATCGCATTCTGCATTCCGCGATGGTTGGAGCGGAAAGTGAATTCGTTCAGGTAGCGGTCCATGTACTGCTTCGACACGTGAATGTGCGTGCTGCGGACTGAGTTCTTGAACAGTTTCCAGAAGCCCTCGACCGAATTGACATGGTGAACCGCGTCCGTTCGATAGTCGTAGATCGCCCATTCCTTCGCGCCGTGCTTCACCGCTACGTGCTTGTACCCGTCACCCTCTAGTAAACCGTAGCTCATCAGTTCGTCGGTCGAGACCAGCGAGCCCTTCTCAACCTTCTCGTTCACCACACCTTGCAGGGTGACTTTCTTTATGTTCGGGATCACGCGGGCGTGGATGCGACCGCCACGCTCGGCAACGCCCATGACGATGGTTTTGCCGGCGGCACCGCGACCGCGCTTGCCAGGACGCTTGCCGCCGACATATGCCTCGTCCAGTTCGACATGGCCACCGAACACGTCGTGGATCTCGGCACGTTCCATGAGCTTGCGGATCTGCTGGCCCATCCGCCACGCCGTCTTATAGGTCACGCCAAGTTGGCGCTGGAGTTCCTTGCCGCTCACACCGTGGCGCGTCGTGACAAATAGGAAGATCGCGTAGAACCAAATTTGCAGAGGCGTCCGGCTATCCTGAAAGACCGTTCCGGAGCATGGGTACACGTGGTCGCCGCAGTTGGCACAGGCATACGCCTTGCGGTTGGTCATCTTGTGGAACGTTGCCTCGGAACCGCAAGCGCGGCACGTGTGGCGAAGCCCATGGCGAACTTCCATGATGTGATGCAGGCACGCATCGTCATCGGGAAACCGCTTGAAAAACTCACGAACTGAGAATTCCGGCGCTTTGCTGGGCTTCTTGCCAGTTTGTGATGCGCGCTTGCGGGTGCGGGGTTCCATGGGTCATCTCCTTCGATGACCTAAATATAGGCAATCACCGTACTTGTGTCAAGGGGATAATCCCGAAAAATTTTGTGCATCCATTCGCAACATTAGATACAGAGCGTCGACCTTCGGTCCGACATTCATCCGACCGCCTCCACGACGCGTTGTCGAAGTTGATCACGTTTTCGATTGACGAGCGTAAATAAGTACGCTCTTTTTGTTAAACTTGGCATGCTGGTTTGATAAGCAAGGTTGAGACTCTCCATCTGAATAAATAGACACCCTGCTTTGACATCAAAATACCCCGACGCCGTAAGATTTTAAACGCCAATAGGAGACCCTATAAATGGCTACCAAGATCCATATGTCCAGCGCCGCCGACTGCGGGTCGCGCACCATCGGAAACGTTGAGGTGTTCGGACGCCGGACCAGCATGCGTTTGGAGCAGAGCTACTGGGATGCGCTTCGTCTCGTGGCGAAGGCGCGGGGCACCCATCCCAATATCATCGTCAGCGAGGCTGCACGCCTGTCGAAAGGCAGCGGCGCCAGTTTGACCAGCGCCGTGCGGGTTCACTTGGCCGCAGTATGCGTCGCCGATACGCCAAGCGAGGCCGAATTCCGTCATCAGGTCGAGCGGGTTCGCATGAATCTCAGCTTTAAGAACCGGCGGATCACTGTTTTCCTGGAACAGTTCTTTTGGGATGGGTTGACGGAAATCGCCCGACGTAATCAGACCTCGCTCGACGAGACAGTCGAATGGGTTGCGACAAACGTTCCGGGCGCCACATCACGCGCCTCCGCGATCCGCTTGGCGGTCCTGGATGATCGCCTGACCAATCTAGCCAAAGCAGCATAACCAGCCCGGCGATAACCAGACCGGCGCGCCGCCCTTATTCTTGGGGATAACGCCACGGATTTTCCGGCTGTTCAGCATCTTCGTCGATGGTCCAGTGCGGCAGAGCGAACGCGTCGGTCACGTCCACATAGACCAACTTGACCCTGGTGCCGATACCGACCCGTTTGATCATCTCCGGCGGGGCGAACTCTCCATCCCGGGTCATCAGGTTTCCGGCGACCCTGATCGCCTCATGCTCCGAAGGTTGGCCCTTCTGAGTGTCGAGATCGGCGAGGATGATCATATACGGCACCTTGTCGCGGAATGCCGGCTGGATGGGGTGGTGCACCTCGACATAGGAATGCACCGCCCCCTTGCCCTCGACCGAAACCCACTCGCTCTCGCGGTCGGCGGTCCAGGGACAGGCGGTGGTCGGCGGATAGCGTAGCAGCCCGCTTTTCATGCCGCGTTGCAGTCGGAAGTCGCGATTGGCGCAATGGCGGAAGAAGTCACGGTTTTCGCCGTCGAGATCTTCAATGGTGAGCGTCATGCCCATGTAGTCGCCTTGAATTGGCATGGTCAGTCTCCCCCTTACCTATGATCCTTGGCCATCACCATCGCCGAGCCGGTGCCGGGCATGGCCCAGCCTAAATTGGCGCTGACCTCGGCATTCTTGACTTGGCGGCAACCGCCTTCACGATAATCGTGGGTGTGCTGGCGCTTGCCGTCAGGGCCGATCGGGCAGGAATCATCGACCTCGCCGCGCAGTTGCCTAGTGTTCTCGATCACCATGTTCATGCCGTGGGTATAGCCCTCGCAGAGATGCCCGCCCGAGGTGTTGTTGGGCCTTCTCCCGCCAAGCTCGATGGTGCCGTTGGAGACATAGTCCCCGCCATCGCCCTTCTTGCAGAAACCATAATCCTCAAGCTGCAACATGGTGGTGAACGTAAAGGCGTCATAGGAACCGGTGAGGTCGACATCCTCCGGCCCAAGCCCGGCGTTCGGCCAAAGAATTTCCTTGGCGTAATGCCCGGCCACGGTCGAGATTGGTCCATGCTGATAATGCATGTCGATGCGCGGCTTGCAGCAGCGGCCAACCACCGATTGGATCACCGCCGGCGGGTTCGGACAGTCGCGCGCGCGCTCAACCCGGGTGACGATGATGCAGGTCGCGTTATCGGTCTCGACACAGCAATCCAACAGATGCAACGGCTTGCAGATGATCCGAGAGTTGACCACGTCCTCGACTGTGTAACGCTTTTTGTAATAGGCCTTGGGATTGTTCGAGGCGTGTTTGGAATGCGCGACCTTCACCGCCGCGACCTGCTCCGGCGTGGTGCCGTAATCGTACATATGGCGCAGGAACGTCGGTGCGAACATCTGCCCGGCGCTTTGCCAGCCATAGGCCCGGTGGTGGATCTGATCACCGGTGATCGGCGCCGCCGAGCGGGCGCCGGTACCGCCGATCCGAACAGCCGAATAGCCGTTCATCGCCCGAAAGATCGCCACCGTCTTGCACATCCCGGCCTCGATCACTCCCATGGCGATCCCGATCAACGCCTCGATCGACGAGCCGCCGCCATGCACGTCCATGTAGAAGTTAAGTCGGATCCCAAGATCGCCGGCGACCCAGGGAGAGAAAGTCGAGTCGTTACCGGAATAACTCAGCATGCCGTCGATATCGCTGGAGTCCATGCCGGCATCCTGCATCGCGTTGGAGATCGCCCAAGTGGCCAGAGATCGCGTCGACTCCTCCGAGCCACGCCGGTAGCTGGTCTCGCCAACCCCGCAAATCGCGTATTTTCCGCGCAGGAACTTTGCCGAACTGGCGTCATGATCGGAAACGCTGGACAGTGACATCCGCTTGCCTCCCCTAATTATCAACCGGTATTTTTAATCTCAACAGGGAAAGCCTAGCCTGGGAAATCGCGGCAGGGGACAGGGGAATCGGGTGAACAAATTCAGTTGCAAATTACGCTTTGAAGGAAGTCTTCATCCCATGC
>JAQBUJ010000238.1 GCA_027623845.1 Pseudomonadota bacterium | reverse complement strand
ATCTCACCCGTCGTCCTGGCGAACGGCAGGACCCACGCCTGAGCAGGTTCAACGTGACGGTTGGGCGAGCAATAGGCGTAATACCTAGCCATTTGTCGCCAGTAACCACTGTTCGTAACACCCAGCGGCCTCAGGCTTCGGCCCTGCCTTTCGCCAGGGCGACGGATCTACGAGCAGGCAGGCCTCGCCAGCGCCGCGCCGCTATTGCAGGCGCACATATTCGAAATCGCCGGGCTGGTTGTTGATGCCGGTGCGGGGCGGGGCGATCCAGCCGGCGTAGTGGCCGGGCTCGGTCTCGCGGTGCATCAGCGAGGCGACGAAATCGCCGTCGCCGGATGACGGCAGCCAGTCGTCCCGCCGGGCGGCAAAGCTTTCGGCCGGGATGATCTCGCCCTCGGGCGTCGCCTCGACCCCGGCGAACACCCCGATCGCCCGGTTAAAGGCGACATTCGGCAGGACGATCCGAAAATCGATACCGGCCTTTTTGATCTCGCGGTTCCAGCGCTTGGTGCCGGCGGCGGTATCGTTGGTGTAGTCGTCGCGCAGCCGCATGTTGAGCGCCGTCAGCGCCGGCTCGTCGACCATCCCGGGTTGGCCGTCGACCAGCCGCAACACCGGATAGGTATCGTTCAACAATTGGTGGTCATCCTCGAGGCGATCCTCGCGATAACGCCCCTTTAAGCCGTTGGTGAAGGCATTGGCCGCGTTGGTGGAAATTTCCGAGCCGAACAGATCCAGCGACAGTGAATAATGCAGATTGGCCTTTTTCTGCAGGGTCGGCAGATCGATGACCCCGAGCGCCCGCACCGCTGCGATATCATGCGGGTCCTCGATACCGGCGGCGCGCATCGCCTCGCAGGTCCGCTTGATCACCCGGCCAACCCCGGAGCCACCGACAAACATGTGGTGGGCTTCCTCGGTCAGCATGAAACGGGTGGTGCGCGACAGTGGGTCAAAGCCGGACTGAGCCAGGCTTTCAAGCTGCATCTTGCCGTCGCGGTCGGTGAAATGGGTGAACATGAAAAAGCTCAGCCAGTCCGGCGTCGCCTCGTTGAAAGCGCCGAGCATGCGCGGTTTGTCCGGATCACCGGAGCGCCGGACCAGCAGACCCTCGGCCTCCTCGCGACCGTCCTTGCCGAAATATTTCTGCAATAGATAGACCATCGCCCAGAGATGGCGCGCCTCCTCGACATTGACCTGCAGCAGATTGCGCAGGTCATAAAGCGACGGCGCGGTCATGCCGAGATGGCGCTGCTGCTCGACCGAGGCCGGTTCGGTATCGCCCTGGATCACACAGAGCCGGCGCAAGGTGGCGCGGTATTCGCCCGGCACCTCCTGCCAGGCCGGCTCCCCCATATGCTGGCCAAAACCGATCCGCCGGCCCTCTTCCCGAGGGGCCAAAAGCACGCCCCAGCGGTATTCCGGCATCTTGACGTAATCGAAGGTCGCCCAGCCGTCCGGGTCGACGCCAATGGCGGTGCGCAGATAGACCAGCGATTCCTGGAACCCCTCCGGCCCCATGGTCTTCCACCAATCGAGATAGCCGGGATGCCAACGCTCCATCGGCAAGCCCGACATTGTTCGGGATCGAAGTGGCGTAGTCGACGGCCATCGTGTCGGTCATAAATTTATCTCCTTATCCAACCCAGGCGCCGGTTGCGGCGATCGCGGCTTGGGATAACGGCGCAAAGTAATGGCAGCGCCCTCCAAAAAAAGCCGTCGTCCCGGCGTAGGCCGGGATCCATGCCTCTGACCGCACCGGGCTGGCGATGCCGGGTTTGTTTGCACCGACGGGGACGACAAAAGCCGGAGGAATGGGTCCCGGCCTGCGCCGGGATGACGGCGATTGCAAGGACGGCGGATTGGGGTGCTGGCTGCGATGACGGCTGTTGGGATGACAGTCGTTCGGATGACGGCGGGACGAGACGACGAAGGCGCGACACACCAAAAACCGTCGTCCCGGCGTAGGCCGGGAACCATTCCTCTGACCGCACCGGGCTGGCGATACCGGCTTTGTTTGCACCGACGGGAGACGACAAAAGCCGGAGGAATGGGTCCCGGCCTGCGCCGGGATGACGGCGGTATAGGTGACAGCGGTAGAGGCGGGGCGCCGGGCGGCCTCACACCCGGCGCCGATCAAAAACGGCCGGTTGGCCGGAGCCGTAGCGGCCCAGCGCCCCGGTCTCGCCGACCGCGTTAGCGCGTTGGAAAATCCAATTCTGCCAAGCCGTGAGCCGGCCAAAGATCTTGGTTTCCATGGTCTCGGGTCCGGCAAAGCGGGTATTGGCCTCAAGCCCGGTCAAGGCATCCGGCGAGAAGCTGGCCCGCTCCTGCAGGAACAATCGGACCTCGTCGTCCCAATCGATATCGTCAAGCGCCGCGGTGACCAGTCCCAGCGCTTCGGCCTCGCCGGCCTCAAGTCGCTGGCCTGTCCGACCGGCCAAAACCTCCAGAGTCTCCGGCTCGCCGAGGAACCGGGTCGCCAGGCGCGACAGGCCATTGCACATCGGGTGCCGGCCAAAATTCGCCGCACTCAGCAGCAGCGCCGCGTCGGCCCGGTTATCACCCTCGAAGGCGCCCTCGGCGATGAAGCTGCGGTCGGCGGCGAAGGCAAGTTCGGCGAGGAAGCCGGCAAAACAGCTCCCCGGCTCGATCAACGCCACCAGCGAGCGCGAGGTCAGATCGACGCGCTTTATCACGCGGGTCCAGAACAGGATGATCTCACGGGCCAGCCAATCACCCTGATTGGCCGCCAAAAAGGTGTCATGGGCCAGCACCGCCGCCGGGTCGCCGGAAGTCTTGAAGGCGATGACCGCGATCTCCAACTCATTGAACCGCAGATGCAACAGCGCATCATCAAGTTCGCGGGCCAGGCGCAACGGCCAGAACCGGTCGCCGTGACCGGCCATCTCGGCGGTGTCGGCGGGCACCGCATCACCGGCTTTGGTGGCCGAAGGGCCGGCAATGGTAATCGTGGCGAGCCGGGCGGCGCGGTCGATTTCAACCTCCAGGCTCGAATAGGAAATTGTGTTTTCCGCTGCTTTCCTATCCAGCGGCCCGAGCCTGATCCCGGCCGCACCGACCGGCCGGTCGGACACCGCCGCCGACGCCTCGGCCCGGGCGGTCACCACCGCGGCAAAACGCGACGGCGGCGCCACCTCGTCGACCAGACGCCAGTCGAGGGCGCGTTGGCCGCGCACCCCCTCCTCCGTGGCGCAGAAGATATCGGCGCGGTCGCGGCGCACCTTGCGCTTATCGGTCACCCGAGTAATCCCGCCGGTCCCCGGCAGCACCGCCAGCAGCGCCACTTCCGGCAAGGATACCGAGGAGGAACCGTCATCGGTCAAAATGATGTAGTCGCAGGCCAACGCCAGCTCATAACCGCCGCCGGCGCAAGCGCCGTTCACCGCCGCGATATAGCGCTGGCCCGAATGGGCGCTGGCATCCTCCATGGCGTTGCGGGTCTCGTTGGTGAACTTGCAGAAATTGACTTTATGGGCATGGCTCGCCCCCGCCAGCATGCGGATATTGGCGCCAGCGCAGAACACCCGCTCCTTGGCCGAGCGGAGCACCACCGCCCGCACCTCGGGATGCTCGAAGCGCAATCTCTGCATCGCGTCATGTAATTCGATATCGACGCCGAGATCGTAGGAATTGAGCTTCAGCTCATAGCCCTCGAACAGCCCGGCGGTCTCATCGACATCCATGATCAGATTGGCCAGCGCGCCCTCGACCTCGATCCGCCAATGGCGATAGCGCGACGGATCGGTCTGAAAGTCGATGCGCATCGCCGCTGTCCTCCATAAGGCCGGAAATCACCGGGCCGAGCCTGGACCTGAGCATAAGCGGGGGGCGCGATCGATCAAGAAAAATGTTCTATAATGCATGCATGGTAATATTTAATGCACTATACTGCATATTTCAGGATCGATGTCCGTAATCCCGCTCCGCCGCCGCCACCGAAACATAGCCGTCGGCTAGGTCCTCTTCGATCGCCGCCGGGTCACGCCGCTCCGGCGGGCCATAGCCGCCTGCCCCGGACAGGGTGAAACTCAGCAGGTCGCCCTGTTCGAGATCACGCATTTCCTTGGAATGCAGGGCCAGTTTCTGGTTGCCGCGATAGAGATTACTTTCGGCCAAAGCGCCTGGTTTTCCGCCGAAAACGCCATAGGGTTGGACCTTGTGCCGGTCCCCGAGATGCGAGAGCACGGCCTTGGACGCCAACAGCTCGATCTCTTTCAGCATGCCGCAGCCGCCGCGCCATTGGCCAGCCCCACCGGTGTCCGGCAAAAGCGCCATCCGCCGCACCCGGACCGGGTTATGGGTCTCATGCACCTCAACCGGGATATTGGTGCAGTTCATCACCGGGGTCATCGCCTCCGGCCCATCCTCGCCAAAGCGACCACCGTAACCGGCCAAGCCCAGATCATACATCACGAAAGGCTTGCCGCTGCGCTCGTCGATGCCGCCGATATTCGGGTTCGACCAATGCGAGAACGCCACCATGGCGCGCTCCGGCAGGGCTTGGGCCATGGCGCCGTTGATGGTGTCGAAGATGCGGATCTGCAGGATCGCCCGACCGCCGGAGGGCGCAGGAAACCTGGGGTTAAAGAAGCACCCCTCCCGCGCGGTGATGGTGATCGGCCGCATCGCGCCCTCGGTCTGCGGTTGCCGGGCGTCGCAGAAAACCTTGATCGCGAACAGGGCATAGGCGCGGGTATAATTGATGTAGGAATTGATCGCCGCCGGCACCTGGTCGGAGGAGCGCGAAAAGTCCAACTCGACCGCGCCCTTGCCGTCAAAGGTGATGTCGACAGCCATCCTTACCGGCTCGGTTCCGGGGCCGTAATCATCCAGGCAATCCTCAAAACTATAGGTCCCCGCCGGCACCTTGGCCAAGGCCGCACGCATCGCCGCTTCGGAACGGTCGAGGATCGCTTCATAGGCCGCCTCGACGGTCTCGACGCCATAGTCGTGGAACATCGCCTCAAGCCGGCCATAGGCGGTGAGATTGGCGGTATGCTGGGCTAAAAGGTCGCCGCGAACCTTATCGGGTATCCGCACATTGCCCAGCACGATGCGCAAAATATCCTCGTCGATCACCCCTTCGCGGACAAAACGCACTGGCAGAATCCGCAGCCCCTCCTGGAACGATTCAGTGACCCCGTGGACCTTCTGCGAGCCCGGCGCCGCGCCGCCCATATCGACCTGATGCGCCGAGCAGGCGACATAGCCAACTAGTCGCGCCTCGACGAATACCGGCATGATCTGAAAGGTATCGGGAAAGTGGCCTGAGCCGATGAAGGAATCGTTGAGCAGGATCGAATCCCCGGGTTTCAACGAATTTGGCGGAAAATACTCCAGCGCCAGCTTCACGCAGGTCGGCATGGCGCCGAGATGGCCGGGGCTGAAATTGCCCTGCGCCACCATGAGGGCATTGGCGTCAAACAACGCCGTGGAGAAATCATCCCCCTCGCGCACCCCCTCGGAAAACGCGGTATGACGCAGGGTCGTGCCAAGCTCCTCGGCGATCGAGAGCATGGTGTTCCAGATCACCGTCAAAGTGATCGGGTCGACAGGCCCGGACGCGTTCATTTCCGCTCCTCCAGATTGCCCAATGCTTTGTTTTCTTGAGAGATTTCGATAATAAGATGCCCCGCCGCACTGATCCGGGCACGGTCGCCCGGCAGCACCACGGTGGTGCTATCCGGGTCCTCGATAATCGCCGGGCCGGTGATCGCCGCACCATCCAGCAGATC